>JAYEPK010000352.1:0-2808 GCA_034723935.1 Thermoplasmatota archaeon | reverse complement strand
TTATTTCCCCCGGTTCAAGGTACTTGAAGGTCTCGAAACCCAGATTGGGAAATGAACTGCTCTCGCTTGCAACTGCCCATGAAGCCCCATCCGTTCCGATCACAAGGGGACTTATTCCGTTCCTGTCCCTGGCGGCATAGATACCATCCGGGGTGAGAACAAGGATGGTGGAGGACCCATCGATCATCTCCCACATCTTGGCAATTCCCTCTGGAATGGAATCCCCTTTGTTGACCATATTTGCAACAAGGTCTGCCTGGTTTATCTCTCCGTGATATACCTCTGCAAAGTTGGTCCCATTATCGATCATCTCCTGTTTCAGCATCTCCCTGTTCCCGATCAGACCGTTCACAGCAACAGCGAACGGACCGAACTTTGATACGAAGGTCAGTGGTTGAGGGTCCCTGTCCGAGATCGCTCCGATGGCCGTTTTTGTATCGATCCCGATCACCACATCATGGAACTTGGACTTGAACTGGGAATTCCCGATATCGTGGATCTTCTTTATCGGATCTCCCTTGCTGTCGATATAAGCGATACCTCCATATTTCGTCCCAAGATGGCTGTGGTAATCTATACCATGGAACAATTTCAACATACAGCTCCCTCTGCCTGCTATCCCGAATAATCCTGTCATTGGAATCGAACCCCGTACCGGATTAGCGGGTCTTTGGTTAATAACTTTTTCAGGAGCTGGAAGTATTTTCTGGTCTTCGGTCAAATGAGAAATTACAAAACGTAGTAAGGGAATACCACACACATGGGAGAAGAGAAAGCTCTGGAACAATATGTCCTTTCCATTGTGATCCTTCTGTTTGTTATTTCGACCTTCCCGGATCTCGAGGTTTCAGCATTGAAAAACGGAAAGGAGAACATCATGTCCCCCCTTGATCCGGAAGTGTGGGTGGAAACGGAAAGCGACACATATCCGATGTACGTGGAACCGGGACATGCAGAGGAGCTAACGATATCCGGCAGTGTTCACTGTGATTTTGCTCAGGGAACACCCCCTGGTACGAAGATATACCTCGAACTCAAAATACTCAGCAATTTCATTTTCGGAAGAACTATTGATCACGTATTCATAAAGGGGCAGGAGGAAGAGCCCCTGAAGTTCTCATCTACGATCCAGGACATGACAGGGAGCTCATCGGAGGTGAAATATCGCATTACCATGATCCCTAACTGGGACAATCCAACCGCCAACAGACAAGGCATTGGAGAGACACACATTGTGTACATTGAACCGAGACCCTACGGCTCCGTAATGTTGGTCACTCCGGGGCCCCAGAAGTTCAATGTCGGGGAGCTTCACACGATAGAGATAGATATCAAGAACAACGGGAACTGTGAGGCGGACTTCTCCGTATCGATAACAACGGAAGAATACCTTGAGCTGACCCTTCCCGCTCTGAAATTGATCATCGGAGCAGGCAAGATAGGCACATATCCGTTCCAGGTGGAGCAGGGATCGGGACTTGGAAAGGAAGGCCACATGGATATCAAGGTCAGATCAAGCGTTCCGGGTGATATGGACACCTCCGTTCAGGAGATCCATTTTGAGACCTATGTCAGCATGAAACAGATCATTTTTACACCGGTCCCGCTCATGATCTCATCCATTGTGATCATATTGCTGGTCACCCTGATCGTGGTCCTTGTCCGAAAGGTAAAAAAATCAAGGTCCGATCAAAAGCATTGAACCTTGAACTTTCAATACCGGGTTTAACCTTTTTTTCCATTACTCCCTATTTAAAGGGTCGAACGACTGGATGTATTAAAATCCCTATAGGGTGAAAAAGGATAGGATCGGATAACAGGAGCTGTCTCTTGAATTGATACCCGTATCAGGCAACCTTAATCTATCAGACATGTCATTTACAAACGGGATGTATGATGCAGTTCTGCAGGAGACCACGGAACGGGCAGCCGATGTTCCGCGCTCTCGTTCTATCACTATTATTCCTCCTTCTCCTCTCTTTGCCGACCGCATCCTCCGATCCAACGAGATCGAACATGGACCCCATCATCATACTATCACTGGACCGAAAAAGCGCAGAGGTCAAGGTATCTCCTGACAGTTCGGGCTCGGTCCATTTCAACCTGACGGTAGAATGTGAACTGCCGGGAGACCTTCCGGAGAACGCCACCTGCATTGTGAACCTTACAGCCTATGCATGGTGGAACGTCACGGAGATCGATACTATGGTTTTCTCGGGAAATGGTGGGATAAGAAACATCGAGATACGGGTCGATGTACCGATCAACACACCTGCCGAAGCGGACCACGACCTCGCCATCACAGGTGGCTGGAGTTACAGGAACCTGTCACTCTCGGGTTCACTGCAGAGCATTTCCGCATCCATAGATGTCCTTCCATTCTATGATCTTCGAATGGGATCGAACGAACCCGTTAAATATGTTAGGGTTGGCGATCGGGCGACCTTTCCGTTCCAAATGACCAACCGCGCAAATGGTGATATCAACGTAACACTTCGGATAAAAAGGGATCCCGGGGTCATCGAATACTGGTTGGATGAGCAGAATATCTTTCTAAAGAAAGGAGAGACGAAAAGCTTCAATATCTCTTTCAGGCAGACACCCAGTGCCTCCAGGAGGAACGACCTTCACCTGATCGCAGTCATCGATGAGGAAGCGGAAGGAACGGAGTATGTCCTTGATTTGGAGCTCAGGACCGATCCGACGCTTTCCACATTCTTCTACGAGAGGAACTTCATATTCCTGGTAGCGGTGATCGTTGTGATATCTGTTATTGCAGGAACCCTTTACATCAGGGAAAGGGTACAC
>JAYEPK010000351.1:0-2820 GCA_034723935.1 Thermoplasmatota archaeon | reverse complement strand
GGAGGATCCCTGGGGAGAGGAATGAGGAGGCAGTCCGTCAGCCAATGGTTCTGTCAATATGAACTTCCATGCTGGGATGACCTTGATGATCTTCCCGGAGGTTTCGATGGTCTCCTCGTGATCGTTAGTGATCAAGTAACCCAGATCAAGCTTGAATGCGTCCATGGTCTTGACCAGGCCATTTATCTCACGTTTCCTGTTCGCATCGTTCATCTTCCAGGTTACCTGAACAGCAGCCTGGACCTTGTTCTGACGGATGATAATTATGTCACATTCCCATCCAGTGCCATGGAAGAATACCTTTCCTTTACAGGACATGTTTCTCAGTATGATGTTTTCCAGAACCTTACCATAGTCCCTTGAAAGCATTGTCGAGATCGGTCTCAGAAATCCGTGATCGGTCAGGTAGAACTTCTTCTGAGCATTCATCTGCTTTTTCAAACTGTTGTCATAGCCTATAACAACTTGACAGAAATTTGCAAGCTCGAGGTAATGAACATAGTTTTTCACCGTTGTACCACTTGCAATGTCCACAACCTTTCTTAGGGAATTGTAAGTGAACCGATTGGTAAGATTGGATATCAAGTAGTTGTAAAGGTCTTTCAGCCCTTTGATGTTGTCAATGCTGTACCTTACCGCAATATCCTTTACAACGATGTCCTCATAGGTCCTAAGCAATATCTCCTGGTCGCCGTACTTCAGGTATTCTGGCATTCCACCTTTATCAAGATAATCATTGAACGCCTTTCTGATCAAAACCCTTTTCTCGGTCTCATATATCGATCCATTATCGATCTTCAACCCTATGAAGTCAAGGTATTCCCGGAAAGAGAACGGGGTCAGATCCATTCGAAGGTGCCTTCCGCTCAGTTTGGTTCCAAGTTCCATGCTCAGGAGGTTCGCATTCGATCCGGTCAGGAAGATCTTCAGCCCCTTCTCCTGAAACCTTCTTACAAACATCTCGAACCCATCGACGTTCTGTACCTCATCAATGAAGAACACTTCTTTTTTTCCAAAAAGAGACATCTGTTCCTCGTATATCATATTGAACAGGTCGGTCATCGAGGCATTTTCTGTCATTCTATCCCCAATGCTACTGGAGATGAATGATGGCATTATGCCAGTGGTATTGGAGATTTCTTTCCAGATGATGGATCGAACTGCAAGATATCAAAGAGATGCGGGATCTCGATCTCACTTGTTTCTTCTGACATAAACAGAGAGCAGGATCAGGACAGATGCCAGGAGAGCTATCGAAAGCAGAAAAGCGCTCCCGCAAATACTATCTTTTTCCGTGCTACCCTCATCTTCTGTGTCATCATCGTCCGATGTGTCGTCATCACCTGTATCATCGTCTGCAGGTGAACTATCATCATACGGTTTGTTATCCTCGCCGAAATCGAAATTCACCGCATCCGTTCCCGTACCGGTATTCATGATCTGAAGGTTGGTCGCGGTAAAATCCAGCACATCTTCGTATTCTCCCAGATATCCCCTTGCGATCCGGACCGTGATCATCGATCCGCTGATCTCATATTCGCTTTCTGAAAGGTACTCGATATCATCAGATGTAATTATTGTCACATATGCTTCTTTGTCTGCATCGGCGCCCGTGAACTGAACACCGACCTCGGCCTCTTCCTCATCCCCGTCCAGATCGAGTGCAATGACATAGTTATTCGTACCGTTCTCACCGTATTCTGCAACAATATTTCCCACCACGGTCATGGTCAGAACGATGGGATCTCCTGATGCATCACAGGTTAGAGATACAATATCAATGTCATCCTCGAAACTGGAATTCTGTCCCAGGACGAGAACATCGTTCTCTTCATCCTGATATGACCATGGATCTTCATCTCCATTTGCGGACATCATGTTCGATCCAAGCAGTAACACAGCCATGCCAATTATTATCAGTGCCGGATATCTCATTTTCAGCCCCTCTGTCTTTCAGAAGGTGTCTACTTGATTAATAATACTTGGCACTGTTCCAGAGGAGGAAAGCGAATGCTTTTTCGGATCCGAAGATGATCGATATCAAGATATTCATTCAATGACAGAATTGGATCTTGACATTGACGACATTCCCATTTCTAAGGTTCAGTTTTGATATTATTTTGGGTGAGATCAGGATGTCACCCTTGTTCTCGGCCATCTTTCTAAGGGAGATCTTTATCTTACCCACTGGTTCATGCTCCCCCACCTTCGAGATGTCTATCTGGACTATCCGCTTCTTGAGATCAGGGGGGAGCTTCCAGGAATAACCGGTCCAGCTAATTTTCGTATAATGAGAACGGTCGTCCCACTGGATCGTTCCCTCATCCTCCACTCCCTGTTCAAGACTGCTCTTGATTATTGAAAAGAACGGATCCAGGAAGCGCTCTTCATTGTTCATGAACGCCTTCTGGTTGATTATCTTGAGAAGCTGTTCTACATACTTCTGTCCGTGATAATGGGCCGAGTCGCAATGGACCTCGTTCGGTTGTGGGATGTCATCCATCTCCCATACTTTCATTCCATTGCTTTCTTGAAGACATATGGAAAAGTTTTTACGGTCCATAATATTGCGTCCTGACGTTTACATAGAGACCTGTGCTAAATAGATATGGGTACAGATATAATCGTGTCCTTTCCAAGTTTAGAGTAATCTTGCAGTGATGCAATTATACCTGTTGTTTCCGGACCCTACCCCCTATCCGATCTCGGTGCTGCTCTCTTTCACCTTCATCTCTTTATTGGGGAGATCCCCGGTCGTATCTGTCTGCTCCGGAGATAATTGAGGATCTGTTTGTGCGACCTTTTCTTGTTCCGTAGGTA
>JAYEPK010000350.1:0-11967 GCA_034723935.1 Thermoplasmatota archaeon | reverse complement strand
CCGATGTTATCCATGGAGATTCGTTTCTTTGATATCAGTATCTTCTTGCAATTCAATCCTTCCACTTTTCTTGAAAAACCCTCCACATCCTTTTTCTCACCCTGTCGGACCTTATCTTCGATCTTAGGCGATGAAGATACAGAAGATGAATGTTAATATTGCCAGAAGCGACCGGATGCCAGGTAATACATGATCATTGGAACTGCCATTTCATTAATATATCACATAATGGTATTGTCAGTGGATCCGAGGGATGGGATAGTTATGAACAGATCGAAAAGGGACTTCATGATCGTGAGTATTCTATGCATGATGCTTTTAACCACAACAGCACCCGTTCTGGGGGGGGATGACGTGAGAGGAGATCCATGGATTATCCCCACAGATTTCCATAATGCTTACGTTCATGTGAACCTCACATACGAGAACGGGACACCGGCGGAGGGTTTCACCGTCCAGTTCATGAACAAGAACAGCTACTCAATGACCTCCAGAACGACCAATTCCACGGGGGAGGTCGACATGACCATCTTTGGATATGATTGGGGGATCGGGACTATCAGGATCAGAGAGGGGGCCTACTGGCAGGGTTATGAGGAGTTCTTCATAGGGCCAGACCAGACGGTCTATCTGGACATGGTGGTAGATGAGATCCCTGCGGATGTCAACACTATAACGGGAACACTGAGGAACATGACCTCGGGCGAAGTTGTGGCGAACACCGAGGTGATTATACGGGGAAATGATGTCTACAATAACGTTTACTTCAGGTCGGATACATCCGATGCGCAGGGGATTTTCGAGATCAAGTTCCCCAATTCGACCCGTCCTTTCAACCTGGCAGTTGAGTTCAGTACAGGTGAGGAATTCTTCCCTTACTCCGAGTCCATCCAGATGTATGATCCTCCGGAGGTAATAGATCAAGATATTGAACTCCTCCCAACCTACATGGACGGGTCCATGTTCAGGCTCAAGGTCTACAATTCCACGACCGATCAGGTCCTGCCCGGTGGACGTGTGGATATCAATGGTTACTTCTCAACCTTCGACTTCGACAGGAAGCCCATAAATGATATACCGCGAAATGGAGATTGGTACCATCAGGAGCTTCCAACCGGCGAATATGAGTTCTCGTGGCGGGCGGACAAGGACCCTTACTGGAACGTCACCTTTGGCGCAAGCGGTTACTTCCTGATGAATGACACGCCCATGGACCTGGAGATGGGGGTGATCGTTCCCGGGTTCGTCGATCTCAATGTGGAGGTCTGGAACTCGACCAACCCCCTGAATTCTGCATATATCTCATATACTCATACCATCATGACCGCTCAGGGGAAGAGCAGGTTCGACTGCCATTCCAGTACGAATATCAACGGGAAGGTCCACGCTGGCATCCCCGTCGGTATGCAGACCGTGGTGCATATATACAAATCAGGCTACACAGATCATTATTTCACACTGGACCCTACCCGTTTGGCAACCATTGAACGCAATATCACGCTTGAGAAGGCAATTTTGGATGTCCCGCTTGCAGATGTCACGATAGTGGTCAAGGACAGGGAGACGGGAGTGCCACTTCCAGGAGCCTCCATTAGTGGAAATGGATATTTCGGTAACACATCTGTGAGCCTGGGATGGGGAAAGACAACCAATGGGACCGGGGTCTTCGCCGGGCAGATCTATCAGGGGGATTATTCCTACTTCTATGTGAACCACAACATCGGAAGGGGTAAATTGGATAAAATAACCATTGATGCTTCTAACCCCGAGATAGTGATACTGGTTGACAGGTTCGAGGCTTTCGGGGAGATGTTGGAATACAATATCGCAATTAAGGATCCCGATATGACACCGGTCCCTGACATCTGGGTAACCGTGGCCTCTCTTGAAGGGTATCCCGGCTCACGCTCCGTCGATCTTAGGTCGGATGCTTCTGGTGTTGTCAGGTTCTACGCTTACCCCCGCACCATGTATGAGATCTATATCGACGATGATAGTCCGATCGGCTATCGATCGATGTGGGCTTCGGGATCCATCCACCTCACAACCCCTGAAACGGGTGGGGGACTGGATGATATGATAGTCTATTCATCCAGCGATCTGAACTCCCTCCAGGGTTTCGTCAGGGACAGCACAGACAGGAAAGTGCTTGCACAGGCTGATATTCACTTCTCCTCTTTTGCTCCGGGAGTGGACCCTATGTTCAATCCGTTCGTATCGGAATACTGGGGCGATGTGGTCTATCTTTTCGGGCATAACAACGCGGGGTCGGATGAGAATGGCTATTATCGGGTACGGGGTAAGGATCTAATGTTCGTCTTCGCCCGCGCCAACGGATACTTACCGCTTATCTACAGGCCTGATATGATCACAAGGGCGGATCTCCAGCATGATCTCATTCTTGATCCGATACCGGAGGAGACCTTCACCATAAGCGGTTCCGTGATCGACCAGGATGGCGACCCGGCGGATTACGGGTGGGTGGGAATGACCGACCAGGACAGGGGAGGGGCACCCCTGGATGAGTGGGCGGACCTGTCAGATGGAAATCAGTTCTCCTTTGATGTTTGGAAAGGGAACTTCACCATCAACTTTGAAAACCAAACCATAAAAGAATACCTCTCTCTGGAGGTCACATCCGACCAAGAAGGGATTATCTTCCAGGTCATGCCGGAGTTCAATATTGGTGGAACGGTGACCGACTGGGAAGGTACTCCCGTGGAGGGGCTCAACGTCTCTTTGATACTGCATGATGACACGGAGACAGAGATCGCCTGGACCATGACCGACGGTGAGGGACATTATATTTTCCAGGACCTGAACAAGGGAGATTATACGGTTTCCATAGGTTTGACCGAATCGTTCGATAACTTCGAAACGGAAACCATCTTCGCCAGCGGATGGGAGGATATCAATGTCCCCATAGTATTATCCAACAGGTCAATAGCTGATGTTGCAGGGACGATCATGGGCGAGGAGGGACCATATGTGGAAGGCATCCCTATGTGCCATGTAAGTCTCTACAAGGACGGTGTTCTTCAGCATAATATGGACTCGGGCGAGAGCGGGAATTACCTGTTCAAAAACGTGTCCCATGGAGGTAATTACTCCATTGAGGTGGCCCCACCTTTGGAGCTGCAGCCCGTGGAGAACGTGAGGTCCGGGTATCTTGAGAACACGACTTACAATATCACGGTCTCCCGATACGAGGTTGTAACGGACATCTACCTGCCGTACAAGATCGAAACACCGTTGGGATATATGAATATCACTTCCTACTGGCCCAAAGGTGATGATGTCCCGCTGGACGATATGATCGTGTTAGAATTCTCCATGCCGGTAAATGTAACGACCATTGACCATCAGATAGAGTTCACGCCTTCTTGTGGTAACATGACATACAGCTGGTCGGAAGATAAGAAGACCCTCACTCTGGAACATGATGATATGCAGCCGAACACCACATATATGGTCATGTTCCCGTCCACTGCACTATCGATGGACGGCTATCCGCTTCATCCGGGCAGTATTCTCACGTGGAATTTCACCACTGGAAGCTCCGTTGCACTCTGGAGGTTAACCGATGCTGTTGTCGACTTCCAGGTGAACCATGATATCTCCGTTAGTGCATTGGGAAAAGCCTCTATTTCCGTTTATTTCGTAGTGGAGGATGTTGGCTCATTCCTGCTTGAAGAGGCAGGGGACGGCGTGTACGAGCTCACCATACCTATGTCGGAGTTCGACTGGAACACCACATACAGCTACCACTTCTCCTCAATCGACGGAGGCCCTGACGAGGCGCCTGCGTTCTCCGCCACCTTCACGACCCCTGTGAACCCGGCGATACCGCCTGGTTGGGATATCTCCGAGGCCAGCGTAGCCGTTGATGAGGATGGGGATTGGACCGTGTCGGTAATCGGTGAGACGGGGATGACCATTTTCATCGTCATCGATGATGTGGGCTCCTTCCTGCTGGAGGAGACCGAGGATGGCCTGTACGAGCTAACCATATCCGGTGACGAGTTCGAATGGGGGGAGGATTACCCCTACCACTTCTCCGACAGCTCCGGAGGCGATGACCTGGCCCCTTCTGTCAGCGGGACCCAGACCATACCACAGGAGCCAGAGGGAATGGATGATGACGAGGATAACTGGACCCAAAAAGCGACAATCTGTTGTCTATCCATATTAATACTGCTGCTGCTTATCATTCTGATCATTGTGTTCGTGGTGCGAAGAAAGAAGAAAGCGGATCCGGATGAGGAGTAAAAAGGAGATACCGGATATAACCCCCCTGAAGTGGTCTGGAACTTCAGGGGGTATCTTTTGATTTACCATTTCGGAAATCCTCCCTCTTTTATATGCCATTTGAAAAGCCGATAGGAGATGGTCAATGATATCGAGGAGCTTGAAGAACTCGATCATTGATCTTTCCGTATCAAGGGTTCCATGAACAGGCGGGGGAACCTTGAATTACTTCCAAATAGCTGAAGGTATAACAAAATACAGGGATGCCAGGAACATGCAAAGAACGATCTTCGATGCTCCCATCTTGAGGTCCATAATGAGAGGGTTTGCCGGTCTGTATTTGCGGATCATCGGATGGGAGGCGTTGGATAACAGGAACGGTGAGAAGAACTACGTTGCCATTTTTGCTCCCCATACCTCCGCCTGGGATTTCGTCAACTTGATCATGCTTGCCATGAAGCTGAACATTAAAACATACTGGCTCGGTAAGCATTCGCTCTTCAGGAAACGATCAGCATGGTTATTCCGCTATCTGGGCGGGCTCCCGATAGACAGGACAAAGAAAGCGAACACCGTGGAACAGATCGTTCATTACTTCAAGGAGATCGATGACATGGTCTTTACTCTCGCTCCTGAGGGGACCAGGAAACCTGTTGATAGATGGAAGACCGGTTTCTATCACATGGCTGTCGGTGCAGGGGTGCCGATCGCAATAGTCTCTCTTGATTACAAGAGGAGAAGGGGCGGGATATCACAGATGTTCTATCCCACTGGTGACATAAAGAAGGATATGATAGAGATCAGAGGACTCTACAAGGATGTTGTGGGGAAGCACCCCGGGAGATTCGTAAAACTGGAAGATGAAGTAAAATTGTAAAGGGTCAGGCCCTGATCTTTTGAAAGGGGAAGTTTGAATTATAATGACCTGTCTTGTCAGATACTATCTGGAAGATGGACCATGCACTTTACAATATACGACATTCCAATGCTCAGACCGTTCCTGAAATGGTGCTCTCGAGCTCTCCTGAAGCTCACCGGTTGGAAGATCGACGATTTCCGGAACGGGGAGAAAAAGCTCATCGCCATTGCAGCTCCCCATACCTCTAACTGGGATTTTCCATTTTTTATCTCATACGCGTTCGCCTTGGACTTTAAATCCTACTGGATGGGAAAGCACACACTGTTCAAGAAACCTTTCAGGGGATTTTTCAGGTTCCTGGGCGGGCTCCCGATAGACAGGACAAAGAGAGCAAACACCGTGGGACAGATCGTATCACATTTCAGCAACCTCGATGAACTCGCGGTGACGATCGCGCCGGAGGGAACCAGAAAGGCCGTAGAGCGGTGGAAGACCGGATTCTACTACATGGCGGTTGGTGCCAATGTGCCGATCGCCCTATGTTTCCTGGATTACAAGAAGAAGATCGGTGGGATCGGGAAGATGCTCTATCCAACGGGAGATATTGACAGGGATCTCATCGAGATAATGGGCTTCTACAGAGATGTGACTCCCAGGTATCCGGGGAATTTCAAGATCCAGAAGAAGAGCCCCTCATCTCTTTGAGATGTTGAAAGTGTTCCCTCTCTCGATAGATAAGGGAAAGGATAGCACAAGCTCAACAAAGGTTGAATGAAAAGTAAAAAAATGGGATGGGAAAAACCCACCCCTTGTTCGATAGTGTTGTAGAGTTCAGCCGAAGAGCGCGCCGAGTCCTGCCATGGCCTCTTCCTCGGTTGCTCCTTCTTCTTCCTCTTCCTCTTCCTTTTCTTCTTTCTTCTTCTCCTCGGCAGGAGCGGCTCCAGCTGCTGCAGGTGCAGCTGCTGCAGGGGCGGCCACTGCGGTCTTCACGGCTTCCTCGATGTTGACACCATCGAGCGAAGTGATGACTGCTTTGACCCTTGCGGTCTCGACCTTGACACCTGCGGCCTCAAGGACCTTTGTGAGTCCTGCCTCGTCGATCCCCTTGCCAGCGGAGTGAAGTAGAAGGGCTCCATATACATATTCCATGTTCATTTCCTCCTTTTTTTATCCTTATCCGAATAGAGCTCCAAGTCCGGCTACAGCGTCGTCTTCCGACACTTCCTCTTCCTCGGGCTCTTCCTTCTTCTCCTCGGCCTTGACCTTGCCTCCTTTGGAGGCCGCTGGTGCTGCTGCTTCGACAGCGGCTACACCTGCTATCAAACCTTGGAGGTCCTCATCGAGTGCTTCCTCGCTGAGAAGTCTCGCCAGAGCGAGCATGCCTCCATAGGCCTTGGAGATGATGATGTCTGTCGTATCCTTGTTCACGATGCCGGCAAATACTGCCAGGCTCATTGCCTCTGCCCTTGCCTTTTGCAGGATCGGAACAGCCGTGAGTGGTGTCATGTAAGTTGTAAAGACCGCGAGATTGAACGCTGCCTGGGCACCGTATGAAAGGTCGTTCCGGTAACCATCGATGTCGATATCAAGGTCCTTGGGCTTGTAGAGAAGTCCGTCCTCCCAGGCACCATCAATTACAATGCCGACCTCGAACGGGAAGATCTCGAGCTTGGTCAGGACCTGTGCCAGGTTCCTGGAGATAACTCCTCCCTTTTTCACTGGAGTTGCCTTCTTCCTGATAATGACCTTGCCCTTGTCAATTGCTGCAGGAATGCCGACCTTTCCGAGCTCACCGACTATTGGGCCAGGAGGGAAAGGGGTTTCCCCTGCTTCTATCACAATATCATCCGGAGCCTCTTCACCGCCCTTTGCGGGCATTGGCTGGAGGTTATTTTCGAGAAGTTTGTAGAGCTGAAAAGGGTTCATATTGGTCCCAAGGATGGCGGCCTGCCCGTCCATATTTTCGGTGAGACCGACAATACCTTTCCTCTCATCTTTGATGCCTTCCAGAGCGATCTTTATCAGGTTCTTCTTTGCTACCCTGAAATTGATCTGGTCCCGGAGATTGCCCCTCAATTTTTGAAGCTGCAGTCCCGGAATGCGGTCTATCTTGACCACTGCAACCGTGTTGTGGTCTTTGATTATACTTTGAAGATCGCCCACGACATCCTTCTTCCACTCTGCAACGTGTGCCATCCTATCACCTCAACTCCAATTTGATCGATGGACCCATTGTTGTTTTGATATAGGCCGTGTGGATGTTCTGCAGTCCACGCTCCAGTTTTGATCTGAGCCTGTTGACGACCGCCTCGATATTATCAGCTATATCCTCGGTGGGCATGTCCCTTGTTCCGACCGCAACGTGGAAGGTTCTCTTGTCCTTGGATCTGACCTTCACGGTCTTTCGGAGATTCTCGATGAGAGAGGTAGGATCTCCACCCGGTGGGATGGGCCTGGGCATCTTCCCCCGGGGTCCAAGTATGACACCGAGGTTCTTACCCACAAGGGCCATGAGTGGGGCTTCTGCAACAAAGAAATCGATATTCTCTATCTTGTTCTTTGTGTCTCGCTTCTCCTCACCCATCTTGCTGATCTCCTCGGATAGGATGATGAGGTCGGCAATATCTTTGGCCTTGCTGACCATCTCCTGTGTTCCGAATAGCCCGATCTTCACATCCTTGCCCCTCCCCTTGGGAAGTATGATCTCTTCGGTGATCCTGTTCTTGGGATTACTGAGATCAACATCCTTGAGGTTGAATGCAAGTTCAACAGATTCGGTGAAGTTTCTCTTGGGGGCCTTTTCCATGGCCTCCTTGACCACTTTGATAATTTTTTCTTCAGCCATATAATCTCACCCCGTGTAGTTGGTCGGAGGTCAACCACATGGGTCGATACTCCTCCTACATCGGATGTATTTTCTTCATCACTCGGTTTCGAGGGCCGCAGAATACTGCCCCTCACTTATAAGCTTTTGCACCTCTTTTGGATCCTTCCCGTCGACCTTGGCATGCATGGAAACAGCAGTTCCAAGCACTTCCTTGACAGCGGCCTTGAGGTCTATTGCCATGAGGGCATCACGCTTCATTCTGGCCACCTTGACCACTTTTTCTATGGGTATGTCAACGGTGGTTTCGATACTGCCTGGTCCCTTGTCGGCGCCGATCTCCTGAAGGAGAAGAGAGGATGTAGGCGGGGTTCCCACCTTGATGGTGTATTCCTTGGTCTTTGTATCGACGGTCAGTATGACCGGAACCTTCATTCCCTCGAAATCCTTTGTTTTCTTGTTGATATCGCTGACTATCTGACCGATGTTGACCCCGAGGGGTCCAAGTGCCGGACCAAGTGGGGGGCCAGCGGATGCTTTTCCGCCGTCGATCAGTGCTTCGATCTTCTCTGGCATGGAGTATACCTCCTAGTGTTATTCTGCTAGGAATATTCTGCTAGGAATGAAGGGCCAAAGATGTTTTCGTATTAAAAGATGTAGGATGATGGGAACTCAGCCTCAAAAACTATTTTATCCTATCCCATAATCACGTAGCAGATGAGAGCACACCCCCTGTTGATGAACATCCGATCGCTTTCTATCCTGATAGTGGTCATTTTCCTGCTTACAACACTGTCTCGAGGTTTTTCAAATGATAACAGTGCCGATCTGGTCGTGAAGGAGCTGTATATCACAGCAACGCAGGATGGTTTCCTGGTACACATCGAGGTCAAGAACGCGGGGGGTTCCATGTCGAAGACGACCAACGCTCTTCTGATGGACAAGGTTTCCGGACCGGATGGACGGCCCATGGTCATATCGGAGATGAGGATCGGGAACCTGCCCTCCGGGGAGCTCTTCAAGAAGGATGTGAACTGGATCCCGGAGGACTCCGGAAGACATCTGGTATACCTGGCCCTTGATGTTGAAAGGGCTCAGACAGAGGTAAGCGAGAAGAACAATATCATGATGGTGGAGTTCTCCCTCCCCCTCCTTGAAAGTGTTAATACACCTTTCGACGGCATCCAGGACCAGGATGTGATCGGGACCTTCATCTCGGGGATCTCGAAAGAGATGCACGTGGAACTCGAGTTCAAAGACATCTCCGACCCGTCTCTTCTCCGATCATGCCTCCAAATAGACAATGGTTCGAAGGTATATGCAAGCGATCAGAACAATGGATTGCTTATAGCTACGATGAACGTCAAGGACCTTGGACCTGGTGAGCACGAGCTGAAGATCAATACGACCTACTGTGGGGTGGAACTCCCTGGGAAGAACTTGTTGCTTGAGGTCTCCCCTCAACCCAACTGGTCCCGGAACCTGACGGCAAAGGAGGCATTCTTTGACAGTGAGCAGAACTGCTACATCATCTCCGGAAGATCGGACATACCAGAACTGGGATATATTCCGGACCTCGGGGTCAATTCTACTGATCGGGAATTGACCTTCTGTGGAGCGGCAGGCGAGATCCTTGTAAGGTCACTAATCCTGGCAGACGGTACAACCACTTTCATATCGACGGTCGATCTGAGGGTCGATGCGGTGGGCCAGAGATACACCATGAGCGGTAGTGACCGGATCTTCGCTGGATCTCCGGATGGACCTGTGAAGATGCATATGTCGTCATCTGTGGAGATCGAGATAGATCTGGACCCATTTCTTGCGGGGCGGATGATAGAGGTCGATGGGCCTTACGGTGATCCTGTGGAGCTTCCGTTCTTTCCTGAGGTGGAAGGTGCCATGGCCATGGAAATGGAGCTGGACCTTCTGCCGTCCGGTTCCGAACCCGTCAGTGATCTATCTATCGACCTGGATATTTCCGGGTTGACAAGGGACCTTCTCTCTTTCGATCTTCCCGGGTCCGATAGGCCGCTTATCTCAACGACATCGGATATTTCATGGCATACGGTCCATTCCTGTGACAGGGGCTCATGGACCTCATCAGGCGAGATCGAAAAGAACTACAATGCAACGTTCGTGGACCTTGGACTTTCCATAGGGGTTGACCCAGATCATGTCGATCTTCCGCTCCAGGGAACCGGGAGCGATCTGGAAATGGACCATCTGGGTGAGCTGGGAACAGTATCCATACCTCCCAGGGACGGGTCCGTAACCAAGATGATCTTCACACATGAAGATAAGGAGATCGAGGTTTACGGGAACAATACCTACATCTCGGGTCCCGAACTTTCCTTTCACATGGATGATAGTGCCATTGTGGTATGGTCCGAGGCATCCTATGACGAGGATCCCCTGTCCAGGGCGTCATCTCTGAGATTGAGGTTCGGCAAGCTTCAAGGACCGGAGAACAAGTCCTTCGAGATATCAAGCCCCTTCAATTCCGGTTATTTGGACCATCACCCTGACATCTCATCCTTCTGCGAGAAGAACCAGACCGCCCTGGTCTGGGTCCGTGACATGGACTCCGATCCCCGGACCCATGAGGATACGGAGATAATGACCTCGATCTACAGGATGGGTGTTTGGTCGGAGCCCATGGCCTTAACGGATGACGAACAGATGGATTCGGACCCGGCACCCTGGTTCTCCCCGGAAGGAGAGCTATGGGTCGTCTGGAGGACCGGGGACTCGATGCTGAGGTATTCCACAAGGAGCATTGATGGTATCTGGTCAGGTCCTGCAACGATCTCCCAGCCCCTGGGTTCAAGGGTCCTTGATATGTCCATCGGCAGTGGAGATACCAAGGTGCCGTATCTTTTCTACAGCCTGATGGATGATGCGGGCATTACGAGCCTTATTTCAAGGACGGGAAACCCCTCACGAGATACTGGCTGGGATGAGAACACCACCCTTTTCATGACCGGAAACTGGATAGAGGAGCCCAATGCATTCATCTCAGATGAGGGTCTGGTGACCCTTGTCTGGAGGGAGCAAGAGGATGGAAAGAGCAACCTTCATGCCATGGCCGCGGATCCATTGGTGAGCGGTGGAAGTTACTCCAGACCGATCCCACTTACTGATGATGAATATCTTCAGCTCGGGACCAAGCATATCCCGGTTGGAAATGGTGATCAACTTCTGGCATACACCATCATGAACGATCATGGGTCCGGGAATGGATCCGTCCGGGGGGGCCAGTTTCATGTTACTAACACATCATGGGGAGCCGGGATCGAGAGATTATCGATAGATCCTGAGTACGGACATTCTCCGGGTTCCATGCTCAAACTTACCGTATCACTTGAATATATGGGTCTCTCCCCTGTCGGCTCGTCCAGGGTTGACGTGTACAGAAGGTATCTTGACCGTTCGAGCGGGTATATACAGGAGGAGTTCTGGGCATCTACTGTTGTTGATTTCCATTATATCTCCCAGCGTGCTCAGGTTGATTTCACGGTGACCGTGAAGGAATATCAGCTCGGTCTTTCGGTCTATTCGGTCGTTCCCGTGGGCATAGGTCCCGAGTTCATATGCCAGAAGTTCATTTCACTCCCTTCCATCCCGGACCCGGAAATATCCAGTATGAATATGGTCCGGGCCGATGATGAACAGGGAACAGCACAGGTGGTCGTAGAGGTCCATAACTGGGGAAATGTCCCGGTAGGTAACTGGGAGCTGAGGGTTCTGGGATGTGGTGACGATGCACCGTTCATCCTCCCCAACAGGACATTCGAACCCTTACTTTACAGGGGAAGGGAGAACGGGCATATCCTGAACACTACCAGGATATATATTGACCCGGGTGGTTCAGCTACATTCAATCTGAATGTGACAATAGGTTCCGTCGTTTTCCATCTATGGGCCGAGATAATCTCGGATGGATGGCAGCCAAATGTGAAGAGCATTGATGAGCTGATCCTGATTGGATCTCCGGAGGTCGAGCTGATGCCCTCCATATCTTGTGAAAGTTTCA
>JAYEPK010000349.1:0-2833 GCA_034723935.1 Thermoplasmatota archaeon | reverse complement strand
CTATAATGAGAGGACCATTCGATACATTGCTTCAAAATTTGGAGATACAACATACAGCATTGATGAGAGATCAGTAATTTTTCAAGTTCAATGAAGAGCTCGATCTTTCAATATGCCGGACCGGTCCATGGAAAGGAGTCCCCTTCTTATCCAGGTAACAAATGATTCAGGAACTCCAGCAATCTATCATGATCGACATAGTGATACCCGATCATGCCCAGATCGCTTGCTTTCTCCGCATATTCCCGGATATCATCAATATAGACACATTCCTCCGGTTCCAATCCTAACTTGTCCATACAGTCGAGATAGATCCTCTCATCAGGTTTCTTCACACCGAGCTCATACGAGAGCGAGACAGCATCAAAGAGAGGATAGATACCAACGTTCTTGATAGCATGTTCATGGTCCCATTCATTTGTATTTGAAAGGAGAGCGAGTTTGTATTTTCCTTTTAGGTTCCTGACAAGTTCCAACGTCTCCGTAACCGGATAGAATATGCTCGTGAATGCTCCCCTGAACTCATCAA
Organism: Thermoplasmatota archaeon; assembly: GCA_034723935.1. Classification (GTDB taxonomy): domain Archaea; phylum Thermoplasmatota; class Penumbrarchaeia; order Penumbrarchaeales; family Penumbrarchaeaceae; genus JAYEPK01. The sequence continues at coordinate 2,304 of JAYEPK010000349.1, read as the reverse complement.
TATCCATGTCTAGACCCAGGAGAGCCTTGACCTTCTCGTAGAACTCTCTGCTCGAGATCTTTCCTGTTTCATACTCCTCTGGAACGCCGCTCTCGATGTACAATCTCTTGAGCATTTCAGCTTCGGATAATGGCCCATGCTTCGAGATGCTCCTTATGAATACTCTGTTATCGAACCGGCAGATGACGTTTCCAAAGTCGAATATCATTCCCTTGATCATCTGGCCTGATAAGGTTCTCTTGAATAAATAGGATATGATCTGAACCATGACATCCCGGTCGTTATACAACGATCTGGATATTAGAATTTGAGAGACAAAATGGTAAAATCCTAAATAGCAATAGAAGGATGGTTTCCCGCCCATTATTCAACGAACAGGTGAATTGAGTGACCGGGGATGAACATAAGAGATATTACAGTGATCCTGTAGAGAGCGTTCTCCATCTCCTTGGAACATCACGGAGAGGTCTTGGAACAGAGGAAGTGCAAAAGCGTCTTGAACGCGACGGCTTGAACGAGATACCGACGGTCAAGAGATCCTTCTTGAAGAAGGTCGCTCCCCAGATATTCGATTTCGTCATACTTCTACTCATCGGCATCGCTGCTGTTCTGGCACTTCTTGCCTTGATATTCCCGAACAACGGATCCACCTCATTCGAGACCTCCATCGCCATAGTGGGGGTTATCCTCCTCAGCTGGGCCCTTATTACCTTCCAGATGTACTCAGCAGAGCGATCACTCGAAGCTCTAAGAAGGATAGCAACGGCAAGGTCAAAGGTCTTGAGGGACAGAAAATGGGTCGATGTTCCGACAAAGGAACTGGTGAAGGGTGACATTGTAAGACTCGGAGAGGGTGACAGGGTTCCCGCCGATGTCAGGATCATCCGAAGCGATCATCTCACACTTGACGAATCATCTCTGACCGGAGAATCAATGGGAGTTGATAAAAGCCCGGGTCCGATCGCGATAAATGACCCTTCTCTTCACGAACTGACGAACATCGCCTTCATGTCCACCATCGTTACCAGAGGTGCAGGTGAGGGAGTGGTCTCGGCTGTTGGACCGGAAACCGAGCTTGGAAAGATCGCAAAGAGCATCAAGGAGGCGCCGGAACCGGGTATCCCGCTCCAGAAGAAGATGAGCCAGCTGGCAAAGACGCTTTCATTCATCATGTTCGCACTCGTGCTCACCCTTGTCATCATCCAGCTGACAAGACTGAAGATCAACGGCGATCTGAATATGGATACTGCAATGGAGGAACTGGTGAACGCCGTGATCCTTGCAGTTGTCGCTGTTCCATGGAGCTTCCCCATCATCACAACATCGGTCATGGCAAGGGGTATGACCTATCTGGTCAAGGAGAACGCCATCGTCAGAAGAGTGGCATCCATCGAAGGGCTTGGAAGGGTCAGTGTTATCTGCTCCGATAAAACAGGGACAATGACACAAAACGCGATGACCGTCAAGACCATCTTCCATGACGGTAAGTTCCTGAGCGTGTCCGGATCCGGTTACGGGCCCCGGGGTTCCATCATGGACGGAACAGATGAGGTCAAGGTCGAAAGCAGCGGTTTCCTCCACAAGATGATAGAGGCGGGATATTACAACAATGATGCCAGGGTCGTAAAGGATGATAACGGATGGAAGGTACTCGGCGATCCGACCGAAGGAGCACTTAGAACACTGGGCTCCAAGATAGACCTGAAAGACAATTCCAGGAGAGCTTTGAGGGAGATCCCCTTCGATTCTGACCGCAAGATGATGACGAAGGTCTTCGAGACCGCTGGAAAGGATATCATCTACAGCAAGGGCGGTTTCGAGATCATCATCAATAGATGCAGCCATATCATCTGGGAAGGAAAGGTAGTAGAATTTACAAAAGAGCTGAAGGATCACATCAGCAAGGCGAACAGCATCGTAAGCGCCGAGGCCCAGCGTACACTGGCCATCGCATATCGAGAGATCGAAAAATGTGATCTTTCAGACGATATGATGGAAAGGGATCTCATTTTACTGGGGTTCGTTGGGATGATAGACCCTCCGAAGAAAGGTGTAAGGGAAGCCGTGCGCAAGTGTCACGAAGCTGGAATAAGAGTTGTCATGATAACCGGTGACAGCAAGGGAACAGCTTCAGCGATAGCCAGCGATCTGGGGGTTCTGCGGAAGAACGAGCTGGTCCTCAAGGGGAGCGAACTCCCGGTAAAGAGTGAAGCACTTCAGGATGTCAGCGTTTTCTGCAGGGTGTCCCCAGATCAGAAAGTGGACATTGTAAGAGCATACCAGGATAGCGGCCGGATAATCGCG
>JAYEPK010000348.1:0-12014 GCA_034723935.1 Thermoplasmatota archaeon | reverse complement strand
CTTGATAGAAGGCCCCCCAGGTCGATACCTCCGATATCCAGTCCATAGACACCGGTATCCTGCGATGTCAGAAGCACCTCCTTTCTGCCTGATAGAACGCCCTTCCTTATTCTGCCTATGATCTTATCGACAGGATATGAGCGGAGCGGTCCCCTTGCCACCCTTGTGATACAGTATGAACACGACCCGAGACATCCGTTTGCGATGGGAACAATGGTATCCATTCTCCCATCTGGTCCGGGATGATCGATCCCGGGAGCGGTCCCGGTAGAGAACAGGTCGTTCATTGAACTGCAAAGCTCAGGGACGCCCATTGAACCTAGGATCTTTGCCTCTGGATATCTTTCCAGGATCCTATCCCCGTCTATCGACGCAAGACAACCTGCAACCACCAAATCCTTCCCATCCCTGGTGATCTCCTCCATCCGCCTCCACATGCGGCGCTGTGTGGTCTCTATGACATCACATGTGAAAAGAAGGACGATATCGGATGACGGATCGGCCAATCCACCTTTCGGAGGTCTGACCTCGTAACCGATCTCCTCGAGCATCTGACCTGCCAATCTGGCTTCCCCATGGTTCATGGTACACCCGTAGGGTTCAAAGCTCACGATCCTCCTGGTCACATCATGCAAGATACACGTTCATTATTTAGCAGTTCTGGGAATGTATTCAGGTCTCTTCGAGCTCTTCCAGTGTTTCAAGCTCTTCGAGATCGGTTGATCTCTTCTTCCTCTCGGGGCGGGTCCTTCGCTCCTTCCCCTTTGCATCAGAGGTCCTTTTCCTCTTCCCTGCAATGGGTTTCCCGGAGGATGCTCTCTTCTCCGGTTGCTCATCGTCCATGGTCTTTGATGGCAGGGAAGGTCTCTTCCCGGGACCCAGGGACCGCTGCACACCCCTCCCAAGTCCGGCTCTCCTTCCTCCACGAAGCTCTCTCCTGCGGCTCCCGTATACCGCATCATATTTCTCACTCTCGGCCCTCTCCCTTTCCTTTACGTTCTTCTGTGAAGCGATCCAGAAACCTATGAACGCCAGTATAACGATCAACATGAAAATGGCAAATGCTATCATGTAGCCCCATGGTCTGTTGACCTCACCGGACCTTACGAATATATCCTCATCCGTCCTGGCCGAAGGTGCATTGTCCTCGTTGTAATAGACATCACCATACAGGTTCAGATATGCCTGCAGTCTGAGCTTTGTTGATACATCCGCATTCCATGTGATATTGAACCTCTTCGTCTCACCGGGTTGGATGACGCCGACATCACCACCAACGAGAACCGCTCCGGAAAGCTCTATCTTATACTCAACATCACCCTCCCTGGTTGCGAAGGGATAATTGTTCTTCAGGTCGAATGTGAACCTTACCCGGTCCCCGGGATCATGGTCGGACACAGGCCAAACGTTGAGGTCCGGCAGGCCGTCCATATCGAGGTCAACGATCTCCAGGTCAACGATTATCAGCTTAAGGGGCATCTGCAGGAGCTTCTGGTTTCCAAGCACCCCGTACCTGTACTTGATACCGATCACTCCATCGTTCGGGAGCTCATCCATGGGTACAGATGAGATCATCACCACAGTTAACGTCTGTGAAGGAGCGAGAGCGAGGGTGATCTTGTCCAGGTTCTCTTCCTCGAATTCGTATGTGGCCATGCTCATAGAGGAGATATTGAGCGTATCCTTTCCCGAAACGCTCTGTGTGGCATCCCCTGCCCCTACTTTTATCCTGTAAAAGAACGAAGGTGCCCATACCGGTCTGTTCTCGACCTCCAGTGTGACAGTGTCATAGAAATTCCCCCTGTTCCGCACAATGAAAGGGATATTGTTATCACCTATGGTCATCCTGTATGTGCTTCCTCCCCTTGAAGGAGAGCTCAACGCTTCAATCTCATCATTCCTTGCCACTTCCACCTTCAGGACAATATCTGTGACATTGGCCTCCCCGTCGGCCTTCATGATGATATTGTGTTTTCCTGCAATTGCATTCAGAGGAACATAGATCTTCGGATGGAACGTTCTGGATGATTCGGGCGATATGGAAATGGAAAATAATGTGGGGTCGATCTCATCATCCCATCCGATCATCCATCCGCTGGGTGTGGAATATTCATTTATGATAACATAATCAGTCTCCGTGGCCCAGTTCTCGAGGATCAGGTCGAAATTGATCGCCACACCGGGATCGACCTTCTGGTAACCGATCGGTGTAACTGTCGCCCTCAGATCGTATATCGTGGATACCCTGACCGTGAAAGAGGTGGACAGATAAGGGCGGGAAACACCCTCTACCGAACCCTGGATCGTGGTCACTTTCTGCGAACCTATGGGTTCGAACTCCGGAGACCACACGGTTGCGGTAATGCTTTTCCTTGCACCGGGTGGAAGGAAGAACGCTCTTTCAGAGAACCTGACCGTCCAGGAGGATGGGATCGGGGTCGATGATGGTATGAAACCATCTATCCCCAGGCTCACATTGAGTACTGTATCGCCGATGTTCTCGACCTCGAAGGGAATATCCACCGGAGCGTCCCTGCCAAGGATGTAGCTGCCGGGTCCAAGGTCTATCACAAGGGGCCCCAGCTGGCAGATGATACGCAGTGTTATTGACCAGTATTCGCCTGAATTCTCGTTGGTCACATTTATCCCGATGTCTGCCGTGCCTTCCTTCAGGTTCTTGAGGAAAAGTGCAGTTGCCCTGCTTTCGAGTGCGTCCAGGTCAACATACATTGTATGGACCAGGTTATCACCCAGGAACACGACCCAATCTTCAGGGACGTTCGTTATCGTGATCCTGTATCTGATCTCGACCTGTTCCGGGTTATCCAGATGGATAAGGTAGTTCTCCGTCTGTCCCGGTTGAAGATCATCTACGTATATCGTCGAACCGGGCAGCTCCTCTGCATATCCCCCCGAAATCCTGATCGGATAATCTATCGGTAAAGCATCGACCGATCCGATCTGCAGGTCGATAAAACCATGTAAAGCCGTGATCAAGAGAAGTAATACCAATGACATCCGGGTCCAAATTCTCATGTCTACACCCATTTTCACGATCAATAACAGTTTTATTTAAACTTGATGGACAGTTGAAACATAGTATCATAACTGCTCCATCATCTGCTGGCACAGTTCAAGCTTTTCCCTTGCCTTCCTGTAGTTCGGATGGCACTCCAGTGCTCTCTTCAGGAATATCAAAGCCTCCGTCAGCATGGGTGGGTCTATCTCCATGAACAGGGTCCCTAGGTTCATCCATGCCCGTTCGTATCTTGGCTCAAGCTCCAGGGACCGGTTCAAAGCACGTATAGCCGATTCCTTCTTTCCCAGCTTTCTCTGGACAACACCCAGATTGTTGTATGCCCTGTAGGATTCCGAATTCTTGTTGATCGACCTTTTGAAGAGGAACTCGGCCGTTTCCAGGTCATCCTGTAGAAAATACACATTTCCAAGATGGTAGAGGATCTCATCATTGCTAGGATCATCCTTCATTGCGTTCTCCAGAAGTTCCTTTGCATCTTCATAGCTCCCCGATTGCACGAGGAACAGTGCGTTCTTGATAATGGAAAAGACCTCTTTATCCGTCTTCATGGGAACCTTTCTCACGACCACTCTCTTTGTTATCCTTCTCATGGGTGCTACCATATTGACAGGAGATGGTCCAGAAGCTGGAACTTGTTCAGGGGCAGGAGACAGAACTTTCCTCTTTCGGACCAGGATGGGGAGCCTCTTCCCTTCCTGATCACCGTATGCTTCCTTCCGGACCTCATCCACCACCCTGTTGCGATCGAGCTCTTCTCTGAGTTTCTTCATGTGTTCCTTATCATGGACCTCGATCTCTTCATAAACTTCGGTTTTTTCGATATCCATATCGGCCCCGGTCCCCACCACATCATTATCCACACCACCATTTCCCGGCATCAGCTCACGGACCATCCTCATGTCTATCTCACCGCTGATGGTCTCTGCTATTATCTCGTTGATATCGATCTGATCCTTTCCACTCTTCGAAGCCATCATAGGAATTCCAGTATCGAACTGCATCTCCCCCTTGAGGTCATGCAACTGCTCGGTCAACCCATTCTTCTCCTTGACCAGTGAATCTATCTCCTCTTCAATTGCCCACAGTTCGGTCTTGTCTACCTTTCCTTTCAACATCAGTTCGATGGTGAGATCCCTTCTGAGCTCCTCGATCTCCGTTTTCTTTTCCAATAACCTGACATCTAAATCCTCTATCTCCTTTTCCTTTTCCTTGATGATGAGATACCCGTTTTTCCCCTTGGTCACGGCTTTACCTTTGCTGCTGATCAGAGCATTTAAACCTTTACCAAGCCCGTCTTTTACCAAATCCTCACCCTTGAGATTGATCCCAAACACTTCAAAGCTGTTATGCGTATCAACGAAGTGATATTAAAGTGATGATATTGAAAATAAAGAATGGACAACTTTCCCATCGAGAGAGAAAAGATAGAAGATCGGACAAAATATAATTGGTCCGTCCTCAACCTTATATATAACCTTGCTTTCTCCTGGATATCGACCTATGCTCCCATAGTGTAGACCGGCCAATCATTCCGGCCTTTCGAGCCGGTGACACGGGTTCGAATCCCGTTGGGAGCACTCATCATTCAATCCTGTTAGCGTAGCGTTCGGGATTGAATGGTGACACAACTTGGGATTCGAACCTTGGTCCCGGAAGTTTTGCGCTTGACTTGCAACGTAAAACTTGTTGGTCGGGAATAGCTTAGCTTTTCCCCAGATCGAATCCCGTTGGGAGCACTCATCTTTTTTTCAGCCCATATTCGTGCTCCCATCCCGCAATGATATTCTATCGTCAATATCTTCATCTCTCGAATATCATTGCTACAATATGTTTACACACGATGAAAAATGATCAGCTGATGATCGGGACCGTTTTTCATCTCACCTTGAAAAAGGAAATATCGTCGCTTACTGGACCTTTTTCAAGGTCCCATCGGGAGCACTCTTCTTTTTTTCAGCCCATATTCGTGCTCCCATCCCGCAATGATATTCTATCGTCAATATCTTCATCTCTCGAATATCATTGCTACAATATGTTTACACACGCTGAAAAATAATTGTAAGATAATGATAACCGTTTTTCAGCTGACCTTGGTGTCTGGATAATCGTCAATAGATGGACGATACCAAGGTCCCATTGGGAGCACCAGTGTACCTGTATTCCCATTGGGGGAGCGGGGGGCCAAACCTGTAATGTTCGAATAGAGATATCCTTGAAAGTTATGATCATCAAATGACCAAATGAGATAAAAATCAAAACGTGCATACATAATAAGAACTGGAAGGATATCTTTGTTCGAAGCTGTGATCGATGTCAATCAAAAAAAATGCTGGATAGGGAAGACCCTTGAAAGGTTTCCCATCTCGATAGAGATCATAGATACCATTCCATTCCATGATACCGGGGTCCAGGACCTTGTCGATATTGATCTGAACGGAGAGCAGCCGGAGAAGATCGTGGAATTCGTCGAGAAACTCGAAGAAGTGGAGTTCGCGAATACTAACAGATCCTCGAATGGTCGAAGGTTCAAGATGATAGTGGGCACGAACAGATGTTTCGGATGCAGAGCTCTTGCTAAAACCGAATCCTTCCTTCTGTCCGTCAGGTCATTGAAGGACGGGTGGGCCCAATGGAGGGTGCTCATCGAAATGGAAGAAAAACTCGATGAACTGTCAGAACTCCTGAACGATATTGGGATCGAGCACAGAGTGGTCGATGTGACCAGGTTTCGGAGCTGGGAGACAATCACGGCAAGTGAAGAACTCGTTCTCTCAAGTGCGCTCGAGAGAGGATACTACGAGTTCCCCAAGAGGATCGGAGTGAGGGGACTCGCCAAACAGATGAACGTATCGACAGCATACATCTCATACACACTGAGATCGGGACAGAAGAAGGCAATCCAGAAATACTTCGGCATCAGGGATCGTTGATGAGAACGCTAACAGTTCAGGGCAAACCCATAAACCCCTTGTTCTTTTATAATTTAAAAGAGTGGGACCTATGAAGAAGAACTGCTGGGACATCAAGGATTGCGGAAGGGGACCGGAAGGTCGCCTTGTAAAAGAGAAGGGAGAATGCCCAGTAGTCAATGCAAAAGAGCTGGATGGCGTAAATGACGGATCATTCGGCGGCAGGATATGTTGGACGGTAAGGACCAGGGATGAAAGTGGAAAACTTGTACCGAACTGGTCGAAACCGGACAGGGACTGCCTCAACTGCTACGTCATGGATAGGATCAGGATCGAGGAGGGTTCGGTCTCGATCGGATTGAATAACCAAAAGAAGAACGATACACGGCCCATACCTATCGAATCCTGAGGGGTATGGAAGAGGAGAACGGGACAGTTACCATCAACCGATCACCACGTTCGATCCTCCCTTTATCACTGACCTGGACCTTTACGCCTGTTCCATTGATATCCAGCTCTACCATCAGGTCCGCTCCCCGATAAGTGGTCGAGACCGGGGAAAGTGGTTTACTCCACGATCAACCGTTATCCCTACTGATCTCTTAGTCTACCAGGACCGGGAGATCCTCCTGTGGAGAAATCAACACCAGGGGTTCAAGACCATAAACCTGCAGAAAAAACCCCCGGGTCCTGAACCATCCCACCCAAGCTCGATCGATGAATTTGCAAGGATCAGTCCCTCAGTGGGACCATCGAAGGATATGGTATTACGAATTCGAACATATCGCCCACGGACACATTTTTGTCCGGTATCGAGACGTGGACCGTTTCTCCCGCAACATCGATCTCGAGCAGTATATCGGATCCCCTGAAGACGATCTCCTTCACCTCCCCCCTCGATCTGAGACCGACCCCCTCCATCTTCACCGAACCTGGTCTGAAACCTATCCGGTCAGGTACCTTTCCCTTCCACGGGAGCTTCCCGATGGGGATATGTATCTCATTCTCACCCGAACCCAGGATGGGAAATATATTGACCATTCCCATGAAATCGGCGGTATAGCCGTATCCTGGTCTCCAGTAGATCGACCTGGGATCACCTTCCTCAAGCACATTTCCACCCTTCATGATACCTATCCTATCGGAAAGGTCCAGGGCCTCCTCCTGGTCGTGGGTGACATACAGCGCAGTGAGCTCTCTTTCCTCGAGAACGGACCTCAGCTCCTTCCTGAGTCCGCTCCTTAGCGATGCATCAAGTGCGGAAAGGGGTTCGTCAAGTAGCATTATACTCGGTTCGGGGGCAAGGGCCCTCGCGAGTGCGACACGCTGTTTCTGACCGCCGGAGAGCTCGTGAACGGACCTGCTCCCAAGCCCGTCAAGGTGCAGCAGTTCCATCAGTCCTTCCACCTTCTTTACACGCTTGCTTCTTTTCCCGGATATCCCGTAGGATATATTGGACCTCACGTCCATGTGGGGAAAGAGAGCATAATCCTGGAAAACGAACCCCACCTTTCTTCTCTCCGGAGGGAGCAGGGTCACATCCTTCCCCTCTATCAGGATCCTTCCCCTTTCGGGTCTCAGGAAACCAGCCACTACCTTGAGGGCTGTGGTCTTCCCCGATCCAGACCCCCCGAGTAGAGTGTAGACCTCTCCCTCATGGAGCTCCAAGGACAGCCCTCTCAGCACCTTCTCACCCCTCCGGTAGGAGAGATCGACCGAATCGATAACCAGCATCATACTGAACCGGACCTCCTGGTGAACCTCCTTCCGAAATGGTCCATGATGAACATTGATGAGAACGTGACCAACATGATCAGCACAGCATAGGCGGTCGCAGATCCGAAATCACGACCTCCGGAGATGAATTTGTACAATGCTATAGGCATCGTTGTATATTCCGGGGGTGCCACCATCAAAGTGGCACCGAACTCGCCGATGGATATGGCAAAGGCAAATACCGCTGCTATCACGATCCCTGGCAGAAGAAGCGGTAGCTCAACGTCCATGAAAGCCCTGAACCTGCCGGACCCCAGGGACCTGGATGCATCAATGAGATGGTCCGGTATCTCCCTCTTTGCAGCAAGAACGGCCCTTGCACCCAGCGGATAGGCGATCATCGTGTGAACGATGAGGATGGGGATCCAGCTCCCTCCCAGGTCCAGAAAACCCCCGTTAAAACCCGAGAGCATTCCGATACCCAGTGCCACGGTGGAAACACCCAGTGGAAACAGCAGGAACGTATCAAGGGCCCATTTTCCCCTTGAACGCGGTCTGTCAAGGGCATAGGCCGTAAGGACAGACATCGGCACCGCAGTGACCACAGTGAGGAAGGCAAAGAGCAGTGAGTTCATCACGGCTCCCATGGGTGATGCTCCGATGGTCGGGTCGCCTTCCCTTGAGAGCATCCTACCATACCATTCGAGGGAATATTCCTCATCTCCCTCCCTTTCCACAGTCAGGGAATCGTGAACAACGGCGAGCATGGGACCAAGGACCACGACCCCTATCAACACCGCATACAGCAGCACCATTAAGGCCCTGCGCCCTCCCCTTCCGTAGGAAGGGATCATATTCATTCCCGGTCCCCTGGCCATGTGGGATGATACACCGGATCTCCTGGAACTCCAGATGTAGACGAAGGTGGACAGGGAGACCAGTGCGACCTCGATGGATAGAAGGACAGCAGCTGTACTCTCATCGAAGAGTCCGTTGAACTGGCGAAAGATCTCCATCTCAAGGGTGGAGTTTGACATACCTCCTATCACCATCACCACTCCGAAGGTGAGCAGACAGAATGTGAATATCAGGGATGCTGCCGATAGTATCGAATACCTCATCTGCGGAAGCATTACCTTGAAGAAGGTTCTGACCGGTCCCGCCCCCAGGGACCTTGAGGCATTGATGATGTCGGGATCCATTGTCGTCAGCCTTGAATGGAGTATCCTGAGTGCGATCGGGAAGTTCAGGAAGATGTGCGCGACAATTATTGCCTCCTTGCTGTAAAGCAAATTCACCTGCACATCTCCTGTTCCGGTGATACCAGTGATAGCATTCAGGATACCCTGGATCAGGCCGCTGGTACCGAACAGTGATATGAATCCTATGCCAAGGACAAGGGGGGGAAGCACGAAAGGAACAGTGGTGAGTGCTAGTAGAGAGGACTTGCCCGGGAAGCGATACCTGGCAATTATGAAAGCTCCAGGCAGGGCCGCAACAAGTGTCGCAAGGGTGGATATTATCGCTTGCATGATGGTGAACCTTACGATACCCATGGATCTGGATGATCCCAGCACCTTACCGAGGTTCTCCATGGTCGGCCGGCCGTCGGCACCCGTAAATCCCGGCTCAAGAACGGACAGGAGCGGGTAGAGGAGAAAGAGGACAAGGAAGAGAACGGGAACGGAATAGACGATAACGGTGATCAGCCTCTCCCTGTCCGGCACAAGCATATTCACGACGTCCTATCAGTAGAAGGAACTCTCCCAGCAATCCAACCAATCATCATAGTCTTCAAGGACGACGCCAATATCAGGCTCCACATGTGATGTGGCGAACTGTCCGTGCTCCAGATAAAGAGGGTCTATCTCTGTCCCCGGTATCACAGGGAGCATGACATTGTATCCTACCCTTGACTGGAAACCGTCGGATAACATGAACTCCAGGAAGAGCTCTGCGTTCTCCCTGTTCTCCCCATCCTTTAGTATCCCGGCACCCTCGATCTGCCTGTAACCCTCGTCATCGGGAACTATGGTCACCGTGCTCGAGGATCCAGCCCACTGGATATCTGAAGCTGTATCCAGGCCGTACGATATCGCTATCGGGGCCTCGCCTTTCTTGAAGAACTCATACATGGCATCCCAGGACTGGTACACATTGAACTGGTTCCTGGAAAGTTCATCAAGGTAATCATCCAGATCATCTCCCGCAACGGATGCGGCCCAGATGAGGAAAGATGAGCCGGTGGAGGACATGGTCGGATCGATGAGCATCAGCTGGTCCCTGTAGACATCATCCGAAAGGTTCATGATGGAATCCGGATAGGGAAGATCCCTATCCTCCATCATCTCTGAATTGCAGATCATTGCCAGGTATCCGTAATCGTAGGGAACGACATGGAAACTCGGGTCGAATATCATTTGCGGATCGACCCAGGAGATGTTATCGGGTTTGTACGTGCTCAGCATGTCCAGCTCCAGCGCGGTCCTGAGCATGGAATTATCGATCCCGATCACGAGATCGGCCTTCACACCCCCCACCTCAAGAGCACTGAGCAACTGACCGACATCACCGTAGTTGGTGTCTATCCTCACGTCCAGGCCGTAGAGTGACTCGAACTCCTCCTCGGCCCATGGTCCAAGGCCCCAGGTGGAGAAGCTCTGGTATGAAACTATGACCAGGTCCGCATCATCATCCTCTCCAAGGCGCTCCAGTACATAGATCGACCCTGCGACGGCAAGCACAAGGACCACGACTGCCGATATGGCAAAGGTCAGCTCTTTTCCGGATATTGATCTGCTATCCATCCTCTTTCACCTTCCCTTCGATATACTCCTGTAATTTGACCGCGAACCTTACAAGCGTGAGAGGTGATCCCGAGAAGATGTAAAGGCAGGGTTCTATACCAAAATCACCTGGATGGACCGAAAAAAGAACCTGTTCCTCCCCACTTCTTTCCTTATTGATCTGTCCGTCATCCACCATTTCCCTGGTCCCTTCCATCTCCCGGATGATCTTGACGATCAAATCCGTGACCCTGAGATTCATTGCCGCCCCTATCCAGGGCGTGCTCTCCACGGCCGCCAACAGTACTCCCGCAAGGTGGTCGGAGGCTCCGAACTCGGGAGGCAGAGGCCTGAGCATCCTCCCGTTGCTGTCAGGTATCCTTCCGGGGAAGGCTGCCACATCGTCCCTGGAGGATGCACCTTCAAAAGCATATGCAATATTGATCTTCACTGCAGGAACGAGGTCCGTGATGGGGGCCTCCATAAGATAGAGCACGGCCAGCTGGAGGTCCTCAAGCACCCTGACCCTCGAAGGAACGGACCCCCCGGAACCGTAACAGCTTCTCACCTTCAGGTCCCCAAACCTCTCCCGGTACCGGTCGATCATATCCCCTCTCCGCATCGACGTCTCTATGACCATACATGATCTATCCACCAGGTCCTCTTTCGATGCATTTGCCAGTGCAGCCACCTCGATCTCCTGTGAGATCCTGTCCACCATCCGCTCGAGGGAGGGGGCGATCCTCCCCGGTTCCTTCAGGTACCTGCTCACCATTGCCTGGGAGGTCCCAAGCAGCCCGGCAATCCTGGACTGGGACCATCCCGAACCGTATAATGCCCTTGCAGTCCTCCTCCTTACCTCGGGAAGAACCTCCTCAACGATAATTATCTGAGGTATCTGCATATTACTCGGTTGTTAGATTTGATAACCCATATATATCCATTTTCCCGTTTGCAATAACCGGGTAATGGAACATCCCTTCTCCGATATGATAAAAAGGAAGAAAGACCCTCACCACGCCAATGAGTCCCGCCAAGAAGAACTACAAGGTCAGGACAGGGGCCCGAACGGCCTCAAAGGGTCTGGAGAAGGAGCTGAAGAGAAAAGCAAAGAGGCTTTCACAGGACCCATCACTCGCGCTCCCCAGATGTACAGTTGACGTCCCTTATTTCCAGAAAATAGAGAAGAAGCTCCATGAGGTCCAGAAGGCCAAGGACAACAAGAAGGCTCTGGACAAATACTCCAAAAAAGGTGACAAGCTCACAAGGGCTTATGCTGCCACACTTCTTCTTCTACATGAGGAAAAGATACCCTATCTTGCAGTGTTTCGATCACCGTTCGGTGATGTTGGTTATGCCCTGAGGGGGGCTACTTCCAAGGAGAAGCTTGCCGGTGTCCAGAACTACGATGATCCCAGGATCAAGATGATGGCCTACCTTGAGGAGGTCAAGAAGAAGAAGCTCTTCATATACGTGACCGAGGATGAGGTTCTGTGTACCGGGACCGATCCAAAACCCCCCAAAGAGGTACTCGACCCCCTACCTCGGAGGCTTGGAAAGGGT
>JAYEPK010000347.1:0-2836 GCA_034723935.1 Thermoplasmatota archaeon | reverse complement strand
AAACACTCGTAGAGATCCTTCCCTGATTCCCCCTCGACGATCTTGTACTTGAGATCCATGTCCATTTTCTTCTTTGACGGGACCCCCGTAAGGTCTTCCAACATCTCCTCTTTGATCCTCTCGTTCCGGATCTGGTTCATCACGCCCTTTATATTGACACCCTGGGGGCATTTCTCGAGGCAGGTATAATGGGAGGAGCAGATCCAGATGAACTCAGAGGAAAACACCTCTTCCTTCAACCCGAGAAGTGCTTTCCTGATTATTACCCTCGGGTCCCAATCCTCATTCACTTCCATCTCGGGACATCTCGCAGTGCAGGAACCGCATGCGAAGCACTTGAGTATGCCCTCACCACCTTCCTGCTCTGCGATCTCGAACTTGAAGTTCGGATCAAGTTCCCTAGTGTCTATCGTCTCCATCTATCGCTCCCCCACATCCTCGAACTCCTCTTCCCTGTACACTATCATCGGAAGTTGTTCCTCCGGGTCCCTGCCGGGCAGGTATTCGAACTCCTTCTGGGCGTTCTCCGCTATCGGGATGATTATGTCCATGAGCGGAATGTTGCTCGGGCATGCCTGCTCGCAGAGACCACACTGGACACATGACAGGATCATGTGATTGAACCTGGTGATGTGGAATAGTATGGAATCGGTGGGGGTCTTGAACGCACCTTTTACCTTTGCCTTGTTCAGGTATTTTCCCGCCTCCATGTCGAAGACGGCGGAATCGAACAGGCACTCCTTGCAGTAGCATATCGGACAGACGTTCATGCAGTTGTGGCAGTTGATACAGCTGTCGAAGAACTCGGCGATCTTGCCGATGCCTTTTATTTCCGAATGGGCCTTGATGTGCCCGGTACGAAAAGCATCCGCCTTTTTTCTGACATCGGCAACCGCCTTCTCCCTGGACCTTGCATCCTTGAACTTATCCAGGTCCAAGCCTTCGAGCAGTCCTTTTCCAGCTTCCGTTCCTGCTCCGAGATAGAGTTCCTTCTTCACATCAACACCAAAAAGACCGATGACAAGGTCTGCTTTTTCGGGAACGGGATCCTTGCAGGATGCACAGGCAGACCTCAGAAGGTTCTTCTCATTTCCATCAAGGACCGCATCAGTAGGTGTCCCCTTTCCAGGGAAGTGTGAAAATGTGTTGATATCGAAAGTACCGGGGCAGTCGACACCTATCAGGATGAGGTTCATCAGGTCGGCCTGATTCAGCTTGCAGAGCTCTGTCAGGGTCCTCAGTTCACAGTTCCTGAGAACAACAGCTACCGGTGAATCCGCTCCCTTTATCCTGGTCATTCTCGAGACAATGGTCGCGGTAGAAACAGGAAGGAGAGGGGCAAAGACGTTCAAATTCAGTTTCTCCGGATCCGATACCATGGTCGGAAATGCCGCTTTTCCGGATGGTGTCTCCTGCATCGCAAGGACCGCACTTACCTTTCCGCTTTCAAGAAGACCCTTGAGAAGGTCATTGACAGCTCCGGGAGCGTCTGAAACTTTTACCTTGAGTATGTATTCGTCCATTCATCACACCCCCTACAGGTTCCACATCTCCTTCATGGGACTTGGCCCCATTTTCTTCGTTTCGTCCACTATCTCTTTCACGGTATCAGCGAATTTCTGTCCCTCTGAGGCCGATATCCACCTCACCCAGATCCTCTCCGGTTCCATGCCGAGGGTCTCGAGGATGTTCTTGATGAGGACCATCCTTCTCCTTGCCTTGTAATTGCCGTTCAGGTAGTGGCAGTCACCAGGATGACAACCTCCGATCAGGACGGCATCGGCACCCTCCAGTATGGCCCTGTTCACGTATACCGAGTCAACTGATCCGGAGCACATCACACGTATCACGCGTATGTTCGGCGGGTACTGTATCCTGCTCGTTCCTGCAAGGTCGGCACCCGCATAGGTGCACCAGTTGCACAGGAAACCGACGATCTTTGGTTCGAATTCTTCGCTCATTTACTCCCTCCTTATCTCAGACTGGCATCTATCATGGACATTATCTGCTTCTTCGTGAAAGAGCTCTGCTGGGACGTCCCGCTGGGACAGATCGAAGCGCACGCACCGCAACCCTGACAGAGTATCTCGTTGACTTGGACAACTTTCTTCTCCTCATCGAACTCTATTGCATCGTAAGGACAGATCTGAAGACAGAGCTGGCATCCTGCACAGCTTCGAGAGGAGACTTTTGCAACATTCCCTTTTGTCTCGAGGTACTCCCTCGAGAGTATCGTGGCCGCCCTGGCACCTGTCGCCTTGCCCTGGAGAACAGCTTCCTCTATGAAGCGGGGTGAGTGTGCTGTCCCCGCAAGGAAGATGCCGTCCCCGGAGAAATCGACAGGTCTCAGCTTCACATGTGCCTCGTTGAAGTATCCGTCAGCATTGAGCGGGACCTTCAATTTCTGGCCGATCTCCGTATTGTCCCTCGGTACCATTCCGGTGCTCAGTATCAATCTGTCCGGGTGGAAACCGATCTCCCTTCCCAGGATCTTGTCGAAAGCGGTGACAATTATCTCTTTTCCCTTAACCTTGACATCCGGCTCCTGCCCCTCATCGAACTGGACGAATATAACTCCCAGTTCCCTGGCCCTCTTGTACAATCTCTCCTCTCTGAAACCGTAGGTCCTTATGTCCCTGTAAAGGATATAGACCGATGTGTCAGGGTTCTGCTCCTTCAGGCGTATGCCGTTCTTGAGCGCATTCGAGCAGCAGACCCTGGAGCAGTAAGGGTGCTCGTCATTGCGGGATCCGACACACTGGATCATGACGACCTCCTTCAGGTCCTTGATGTATCCTTCTTTCATTGCCAGGTCCTTTTCGAACTCCTTCTGCCG
>JAYEPK010000346.1:0-2837 GCA_034723935.1 Thermoplasmatota archaeon | reverse complement strand
GAAAAGATCTCCCGAACCAACCCCACCGCCTCCCGTGCCTGCTCCCGTTGTTCGGCAGGAGGTCCAGCCGGAGGAAGTTCCCGTAACCGAAGCACCACCACCGGCAGAGCCCGACATTCTAATGCCCTCTGTCGATGACATCATGATGCCTGCAGAGGTACAGGTCCCGGATGTCGAGATCCCGCAGGTCGAACCGGCCGCAGCATCTCCCGGGCCGGAGAAGGCATCGGATGATGGTGCAGGAATGGAATACTATTCACCGTCAAAGAAACAATAGGTGTCCTGTTGTCTGGTAATATTTATATCTGAAACAGGGTTAGCCGATCAAAGGTGTACTGATGAAGACCCCCATGCTCTCGGTGATAATACCAACTTACAATGAAAGGGACAATATGCCCCTTATCATCCCCAGGTTATCCCGGGTTCTGGATGATGGAGGCATCGATCATGAGATCCTGGTGATGGACGATGATTCCCCTGACGGTACCTGTGCAGAGGTCCGGAGGCTTTCGAAGGAATATCCCAAGGCAAGATGCATACTCAGAAAGAAGGACCGTGGTCTTTCCCAGGCGGTAATAGAGGGTTTTTCAAGGGCAAAGGGCGACATTCACCTTGTGATGGATGCAGACCTATCCCATCCCGTGGATGCGGTACCGGAGATGTACAGGGCAATTGCAGAAGAAGGAGCTGATGTGTCGGTGGGTTCCAGGCATGCAAAGGGGGGGGGGATCGAGAACTGGCCGGCAAAGAGAAAGTTCATCTCCTTCGCAGCATCACTTATGGCAAGACCCCTGACAAGATGTTCGGATCCGATGTCGGGGTTCTTTGCGATCAGGCCCTCGGTGATAGAGGGAGCTCCCCTCAAGGCGAAAGGATACAAGATCCTCCTGGAGGTCCTTGTCAAGGGAAAATATGAAAAGATAAGGGAGGTCCCCATAGTTTTCAGGGACAGGGAGGTAGGACAGTCGAAGCTGGGGAGCAAGGTGATAATGAACTATCTCCAGCACCTCTTGGCGCTCTATGTGTTCCCGGGTTCCGCACCTTTTTTCAAGTTCCTCTTCGTCGGCGGGACGGGGATGGTCATTGATCTTGGGGTACTGACCCTGATGTTATCGCTTCTTGGAACAGGCTATACGAACTTCATGATCTCCCAGTCCGTCTCCTTCGGTGCTGCAGTGACCTGGAATTTCTTCTGGAACAGGTTCTGGACCTTCAATGCAAGGGCAGGTTCGGCTTCGAAGCAGTATCTCAGGTTCTTTGTGGTAGCATCGTTCGCATTTGCAGTCAGGTTCATACTCAATTACATCGGTGTGGATGTGTTCGGTATCGACGAGCAGCCTTACTACCAGCTTCTCACCCTTGGTGTGATCGTTGTTGTAACGGTGATAAACTATCTTGGCTCCAAACTCTGGGCCTTCAAGAAGTAGAGCATCTCTCCGCAAGCTTAAATACATCCTCTGCAGATTTTGAACTGTGAAATTTGGAGTTCTCGGGTCATCGGTGGTTTTCCTGCTGCTCTGCTCTTCGCTTCTTCCCGGCACCTTCCCCGCAGAAGGAGCTCCCCGGCAGACAGTGGACCTTGTCGAGATACGGATCGATACGGACCAGGTGAGCATCGATATCGGTTTCAACGGTACCAACAACGCAGTGATAACCTGCACATTGGTGCTTCTTGCCGACTTGGGCATCCTGGTCGAATATGTGGATGTGTACCTGGAGCCCGTTATTCCGGCCAGTGTCTCCTTGGTGCTGGACACTTACGAGATAAGGCTCACCTCCGATGCACCGGAATATACATTGAATGCAAATATCAGTGTGGAGCCAGGAACCTCCGCAACTCTCAATCCTGTGGTCGGGATCGGCGGTTCCGGGAAGACCAACAGAGGTCAGACGGTCGGAGTGACCAGCGACTCCTTCTCGATCGATGTTCTGCCCTACTACGGCTCGAATATTTTCTTTTCGACCATCATGGGGAGTGTCGTTTCCGGGGAGACCAAGACATTCAAGATGAATATCGAAAGCACCAGCAACATCGGGGAGCATTTCATTCTCGAGGTATCGAACTCCCGGGAGCTTTCCGATCAAGGTGTCCATGTAGAGTTCGAAGAGGCCAGGGTGTTCGTGGATGAGGGAGAGGCCAAGGTGGCTGAAGTCGAGATAAGGGCAGGTTCGGATGCGGACAGGGGGGCATATGTTGTAAAAACAAGATGCTACCCGGAATCCGTCGGGCCATCGACCCAGGAGCAGTCAACCTCATCCTTCACGATCAATGTTGACAAGGGGTATATCAATGTCATAGAGGGTTTCTTCAAAGACCCGATCTATTTCTACATCACGATCGCCGTAATACTGATCGCTCTTGTCCTTGGTGGCTACGGAATCTTCAAACTCCGACAGCATCTCGCCTGGAAGAGGACATTAAAGAGAGTAAAAGAGGCCAACAAGGCCTCCACCAAAGAGGTCACTTTCAAGATGGAGAGATGAGGTATATCTCACTCCTCTTCATCATCAAATGAGAGTTCATCTTCCTCTTCTTCCAGTTCGAATGTTGCTCCGCAGTTGGGACATATCTCATCTCCCAGTGTTACAAGATCTCCGCAGGAGGAACAGATCCTCATGTTATCGACCTCTTCCAATTCTTCCACCTCGGCTTCACTCTCCCTGGGGGGAAGATTGGCCCTTTGCGGCTTTCCGTCATCGCCTTCGTAAATGGCCTCTGCACCCCCCATTGAAGGTGGTGCCTGTGTGGGGAGCTTTATTGTCCCGTTGTAGACCAGGTAACCTCCAAGGCCAATGGTTATGATGATGAGAAGCAGCAGTATCATGGTGAATATCTG
>JAYEPK010000345.1:0-2840 GCA_034723935.1 Thermoplasmatota archaeon | reverse complement strand
GGGGGACGGTCGGAACTACTGGGGAAAAGCTTCAACCTCAGATCTCGGAAATGATCCCGCGGGAGTATTACCTCCAAAGGAGATCGTAATGGGGAGCGTTGCGGGTGAGACATACAAGGTCCTTTTCCAGCTCCCCAAGGCAGCGCCTTCCATCAACAATATCGAACAGGACCCCCCCGTTGCGGATCCGGATTCATTGATCCTCGATATCGAGTTCGAGGTCGAGGGGAATATTCTCAGAGGCTCGAGTCCGGTAGCGTCCGGAAGGTTCGATCTTGCAAACACATCGGGGAACATGGACCTCTTCATAACCGATCAGGTGGGTCTCCAGGCATACAGGGCAGGTGCTCCCTTCAACTCCTACTCCATGCTGGATCGGGCATCGGGGGCCAATATCTCCATGAACATCACCGGGCCCGGCGAATGGGGGATAGTGTTCTCCAACGGATTCTCACAATGGACATCCAAGATCGTTAACTACACGATAACGATCTCCGGTCTTTACGGGATAAGGATCGATTCTCCGGAAGAGGATGCCGGGGTGATGATGGATGACCGATGTGAGATATCCGGCATCTATTTCTGCCCGGGATCGGACCCCATCTACACTCTTGAGGTACGGATCGGTGATGAGGGTCGGTGGATGGATGTCGAGAAGAACATGATCACCCACGAAGGAGAGCGGGAGGTAAGATATTTCGAGCATGATTGGAACATCGATCTTGATGGGCCCGGAGATGTTACGATATGGGTAAGGCTGATCACGGAGGAGACCGAATTCCTGGTTCACAGAAGGGTGTACGTCGAGGATCTGGAGCCCCCCAGGATCACCGTAAGCCAGAAGGATCCCATGACCAGGAAAGGAGCGGATCTGAGGCTTTCGGGTTCTGTCTCCGACAACCATCATGTTTCCTCCATGTCCTGTTCACTCTATGATGCAGTGTATGATATCGAGCTCCTTGAAGGGAGCTGGGAGGTCAGCGTACCGACCGCTCATCTCGATATTGGGGAGCAACTGATCCACATACACGCCAGGGACCCTTCGGGGAACATCGGTGTGGTAGAGGTCCGTTTCGACGTGCTGGACAACGATCCTCCGGAGATCGATATTTATTATCCTGACAGAGGATCACTTTTCAGAAAGGGTGAGACGATAAGGATATCGGGGAAGATATTCGAAAGGACAGAGGTGGAGAAGCTCTTCGTTTCTATCGGGGATCCAAGGAACATTGACATCCGAGATCATCTCCTTGACGATGGAACTTTCACTTACGTGCTATCCACGAACCTCGGATCCATCGAGGACGGCAGGAACATCATCAAGGTGACAGCAGTGGATGACGGGGGCAATATAGGATATGGAGAGGTCGAGGTGATCCTTGATGCCACCGCTCCCCTCATCGATCTTCGGGAGATCCCCGAGGAGATCGTGATACGGGCAGGGTCCGATCTTGAGATAATGTTCCCGATCACCGATGAGATAGGCGTTTCAGAGGTCCTCTTCTCTTTCAACTCGGGGGAGTTCAATGACGTGACCAGATACCTGGACGGAGACATTTTCGAGATGAAGATAGGTAGGGAACTGGATATCGGCTGGAACACCATCACGGTGAGGGCATCCGACGAGGCTGGTAGTATGTCAGAGGAGAGCATAGAATGCTACGTCGATGACCAATCTCCCGATATCAGGTTCACATCCATCCCCGAATATGTCCTGATCGGAGAGCCCCTCCTCATCGGGATAGAGATCATCGAGGATGACATGATCTCGTCTCTGGAGGTCCGATCCGACGGCAATTCCAGGTATTTCGGGGAACTATATTCCGGCCCTCTTCCGGTAGAGCTCGATACGGGAACCTCCAGAGGTGGTGTCCGGAAGATCGATCTGATATTCAGCGACAGGGCGGGGCATCTCGAGGAAAGGACCATCGAGGTCAATTTCATCCGGGAAGATACGGATAGTGATGAGGACGGTATCCCGGACCTCTGGGAATACTCTCACGACATGGACCCTCTGAGGTTCGACTCCGATGACGACCCGGACGGTGACGGTTTTTCGAATCTCGAGGAATACCTTGGAGACGACGGGGAGCCCGGGAACGATGATAGTACTGACCCGAGATCATCCGGTTCCTACCCTTCAAGGGAGATCGAAAATACAAATAATTGGGCTTTTATCATGTTCGCCATCATCGGGATAATTCTCGTTGGTTTGATAGCATATTTCATCGTATCAAAGAGAAAATGAGATCATACATCGAAGAGTCCCTTGACGCTCAGATATCTCTGACCCGAATCCGCGAACATTGCGACTATCAATTTTCCCCTGTTTTCCAGGTCTTCTGCCAGCTTCCTCGCGGCGAATGCGTTCATTCCCGATGTGATGCCTACCAGCAGTCCCTCCTTACTTGCGAGTTCCCTGCAGGCATCGAATGATTGGTCTTCCGTAACGGTGATGATGCTGTCCAGCTTCGTTCTGTCCAGTATCTTTGGAATGAAACCGGGGCTCGTTCCTGCCTGTCTGTGCGGTTTGAATATCCCTTTTGAGATGGTTGGAGAGATGTGTGGTTCGGTTCCGATGATCTTGAAAGCTGGTTTTTTTGGTTTGATGTACTCGGATACTCCCATTGCCGTTCCCGTTGTGCCCAGTGCCGGAACGAATATGTCTATTTTGCCGTCGGTATCTTCCCAGATCTCTCTTGCCGTTGATTCTTTGTGTGCCTTCGTGTTGTTGGGATTTCCATGCTGTTCGATGTAGAAGGAGTTCGGTATCTCCTTGAGGAGTTCCAGTGCTCTCTTCTTGGCACCTATTGTTCCTTCGGATGCCGGGGTAAGCTCCA
>JAYEPK010000344.1:0-12027 GCA_034723935.1 Thermoplasmatota archaeon | reverse complement strand
ATACGGTTTCCCCCATTTCTATGGTAATATCAGGACCTGCATCCGCAACAGGCTTTGTAGTTTCATATACTGTTAGATTCATTATGTCAAGGTCCCAAAGACCACTCTCATCGGTGACATTCAGTATCACCGTAATCTCAATTGGTTCATCGAATTGATATTCTGGTTGGGATCCGGAAAGGGACAAATCAGAACCATAATAGAAGGTCCATTTATAATCCAATATACCAACATTGTCACTGCTATTGGTTCCATCGAATACAACATTTGTACCTTGTTTTACGAAAAGATCAGGACCTGCATCTGCTTCTGGAGGGGTGATATCAATCACATTGATAGTGATCAGATCAGTATCCAAGTGGCCTGATGTATCATATACCTTCAACTCCACTTCAAAGACACCCGGATTGTTGAAAACATAGGATGGCTTCACACCTTTCAATTCCACAGGATCGACATCGGTGAATGACCAAGTATAATTGGATATCATATAGTTGTCAGAACTCATGTTGCCGTTGAAGAAGAAACGGCTATCTTCGTCAATGGTATTATCCTCTCCTGCTTCTGCTAACGGAGGGGTTGTATCGTTCACGGTGACGGTCAATGAATCGTGATGAGGGTTGCCTGCGAAATCCAATACCCTAAGGGTAACCTTAAAAATCCCGGGGTTTTTAAAGAGATAATTGAAGTCTGTTCCATATGCTCTGATCAAATCGACATCAGTGAATGACCAGGTGTGGTTATCCAATCTCAGATCATCTGTACTCGAACCGCCGTCGAATTCGACAATGTTATCCTCGTCGATCATGATATTATTCCCAGCCCTGGCAACGGGAGCGACATCATCATCGATATACAATAGTGGATAGGTATTTGTTTCATTGATCCACCAGATTTCGGTGAAATCCCATCCTACCGATGTGAACGTACTCTTCGTTTTCATTTCGGTAGTTGTTTTCCCTATGCCTTTTGCACTGGATGACTGACCAGATGATTGAGTGTCCCAGAATGATTTTGCTATTGACCCACTGTAATCTACTCCGATCATTCCTCCGACACCTGATCGGCCAGTTACCCGTCCGGTGGAATGGCTCCTATCAACGAGTCCGCCTATGCCATAATAACGATAATTGTATCCTATCATGCCTCCCACATAACTGTCTCCGTTAGTTCTTCCGCTCGCATGACAGTTCCTGATACTGCCATGATTGTATCCTACAAGTCCAGCGACATATATGCCCGTTGAAGAGACGCTTCCCGTTGCACAGCAATAGTTTATAGCCCCATTCAGCTTGCCTATTAATCCGCCAATTTCGGAATATCCACTCACGGAACCTGTTGCACGAAGATGATTGATACTTCCACTGCTGAATCCCAGGGCCCCTCCGACATATGTATCACCTGAAGTTGTGGCAGTCGCTTTCGACCTGTAGATCGTCCCTCCGGCATTCTGTCCCATGAATCCACCAACCCGATAAGAACCTACCACTGTCCCTCCGGTCTGACAGTGTGACACCGTACCACGGTTTGAACCGGCAATGATCCCAACATAGTCATTTCCGGTGATGTCCGCATTCATGAAATTAACATTCTTGATAATTCCATTATTTCCGATTTCCCCGAATAATCCGATGTAATCTTCCGAACCTCGATCTATAAACAGATTCGAAATTGTATATCCATTGCCATTCAGACTACCTGTGAATGATCCTCCTATCGGATCAAATCCTTTTCCAGAGTTCCAGCTGGATGTGGCTGAAGCATCTATGTCAGAATTCAGAACAAAATCGGCACTTAGATTGCTGGTGATATTCTGAAGGTCCCAGATCGATGTGATGACCAAGGAAGAACCACCAATTATTTCATTTGAATTCTCCGTGAATTCGGTGTTATTTGCATCAACATTGGAATGGAAAATCGTTATTTTTGCAAACAAACTAGCAATTATTAATAAACAAACTATTCTAACTATCCTCATCATATTCCCCCAATTGGACTGAACCCCTGTGTTGATACAACAGGTTAAGCAATATTTAATACTACCTCCTTCTCAAATTGATCGGGTGACTTGTATCCTAAAGATGAATGCAACCTCTTTTTATTGTACACATATTCATCGATACTTCGATGAATGCCAGAGAAATCCTGAAAGGGTTTATTGAGGTCCTCAATGAAATGCTGGATATTGTCCCATGCATCATTGATATCATGATATTCATTCAGGTAGACCTCTTCAACTTTCAGTGTCTTAAAGAAACTCTCAGCATATGCATTTTCATAAGGATTGTAGATTCCAAGGGGAGAATCAGTGTTCTCAACGAATTCTTTTATGTTGGGGAAGAGTATGTTGGCGAATATATTTGGGCAACGATCGAGACCCGGAATCAACTGCTTACTGTCCTTTACAATGACAAAGATCTGACTGTTAGGGAAGTCATGAGATCTTGCTATGAAATCCCAGAAAAAGTATGTTTTCGTAATCATGGAATATTACTGTCCAGATGAATTTTCAAGGGTGCACGATGTGGTGAGCTTTTTAGGGTGCACGATGTTATGGACCTTTCCATTGTCCCCATATCGATATATTCATCTCATTTTTGTGAATAATTTTATTTAATTATACATATCTAACCCACAATAACGTGGATTAGCCCAAAATATTTGGTGGGCCCGCCCGGATTTTCTATGACTTGAATTGATATTGTTGCGAAAATCTGCCACCATTGAGCACTGGGTTTCTGGGGTGGCAGATATAGGCAAATCGAATTATTACAACTTGGTTTGCGATTTCCCTTATCCGGGCGGGATCAGCTATTCAGCAAATATTACCCACTCACAAAAATAATTGGTAAATGATAATGTGAGTGGGCCCGCCCGGATTTGAACCGGAGTCTATGCGTCCCGAACGCACAAGTATACCAAGCTAACCCACGGGCCCATGGTGTATTGGCGAATGAAATGAGGCAATATGCCTGCAATCTTCCCTTGAATAACAACAATGATATAATATCTTCTATCAAACGAAACGGATCATGTCCAATAGGCATACCGTGGGACATCCCCGGATCACCCTTTATAATCTGATAAAAAATGCTGACAAGGGCTCAAAAAGGGGAGCCCGTAGATCCCTGGCATCTTGCACAGGGAAATCCGGGGAATGAAAATGCCGTACGATCACGACCTGAAAAGAAATGATGTAAAGTTCAAGGAACAAAGACCCGACCATCATATGAAAGCCCAGATCCGATTGGAAGCGAACAATGCTATCCTGGAAGAAGTATATATCAAACTCTTGTCGGAGAAAAGAATATCCCTGTTGGAAGACAAGTAGACCAAGGGATCAACATCTCTTCAGATCCAGAATGAAATCAGAACCGACGACCTTTCCACCGAAAACGTGATCGGCAACATTCAAGTATCCACCGAACACTCTCATCACTCTTTTCGACAACGATCACTGAATGGATCCGGGTGAAGTATTAATATGGATAACAAGCGTTCAATGAGCGATGGAGGAGAAAGAGCTCGAGGAGTTACGCGCCCTTATCCAGGAACAGGATAAGAGGATCCAACAGCTTGAAAGGGAGTTCAGACTCAAGGAGGATCCCGACTACACGGAAAGATCGGGGGATCTTCTGGAAGTAAAAGGTGATTTCTTCCAGATGATCAAGGTATTGAAGACCCTCTACCTGGGTGAAGAAGATGACATGGCCGAGATCGAGAAGATATCGCGGGATATCGAGGACGGCCACATCAAGGTGGACATGACCGATCTGTTCTTCAGGTTCTTCGTTCGGCAGGAGATACAGAACGCACGGATAAAGCTCCTGTTCCTGTCGCAGAGATACCAGATGGACCCATCACTGTTCGATCAGCTGGATGACCTGTCAACGATCATAGATGATCAGAGATACTCTGTACAACAGGTGATAGTTGGCTGGAAGAGGTTCGAAAGAGAGGCCTCGACCGAGATACGAAGGCTCTCCAAATGATCAGGATGTACTCTCATCATGCTTTGTCGGGACCCATGTGATCTCTTCCTTGCTTGCAGCTATTCTCTTTCCTATGTAATGCTGGATAAAAGCTCCGGCCACACACAGGACCAGAGCGATCGTGATCTGGGTTATCCTTATGGCAGGCTCGTCAAGACCGTCCAGGAAAGGAGCGATACCCATCGCGACCGAGACACCTCCAACGAAGGCGGCGAACACGCTCATGAACTTCTGCGTTCCAGGAACCAGTGCAAGGAACACTACAAGTCCGATTATCATCAGCAGTATCTCGCTGTCTGCTCCCACGAAGACCGCCACAACATCCATGATAACGGTCGAGGCAAAAAGTGCCAGAAGCATGGCCATCGTTCCCTTTCCAAGCAGACCACCACCAATGACCAGACCTGCCGAAACGATCAGCTCCACAGAAAATGGCACACTGTAATTCAGAAGAAGCCCCTTGAAGATCATGTAGGCGAGGATCCCACCGGCCACGGCCCCGATCGTGAATGATAGAACGTTCAGTATCTCCTTGCCGTATATGACAAGAGCAAGACCTGCCAGAACAAGGAACGGAACGAAGACCATCTCGACCGGTAGATCCAATATCATAATATGCCTCTTCATCGAGGAGAACTTCGCGATTATATAGACCTTTTTCCGAAATTATCGTATCATGCATCAAATCGAGCTCAAGATGGTCCTCAAGCGGTCTATCTGATCCACCAGTTTATGGTCCCTTGCCGTCTTCAGCGCCTTTCTCAGCTCGGTCTTCCACATACTCGATCCCTTGTCATATGTGAATGCGAGCAGAACATGGGCCTCCAGAAGGAGTGGACCTTTGACCCTCTCCTGTTTCAAAATGGCATTCAGGAACGAACTGTCCGGTCCCTTGAAATCTCTTGACAGGGAATACGACACTTCCCTTAGCATACCCAGGGCTTTCCGTGGTCCCATCTCGTTCAAGATCCCGGAGATCTCATCAGCAGGGATCGGACCACCCTCGAGTATCCCCAGAAAGGCCGAGAACCATCCGATTATCTGATCCGATCTTTCTGTTCTTGTCCTTCCGATAAAGAATGAGCTCAGGCGATCGGTTCTGACAAGGGAACGTTTTGATCTCTTGATGGTCCTTACCGCACCTTCTCTGCTCTCGGACTTTATAGAGGATGAAACGAACTGGACCAGGACCTTCTCGGCATATTCCAGATCACCAATAGCAATATACCCGGACAATGAAGACCTCAGATAACCCCGGGCATCAAGAGGCTGCATCACCATCATGTAAAGCTTCCCGGCCCTGTACATGGCCTGATACTGTACCCTGTCGAGCCCCTGGCTCGATGTTTCTTTGAGTGTTTGCAGATATTCCTTCAAGGCTCTTGCCAGGTTTCCCTTCTGTTGATAGACCTCTCCCATGTTCAACCTGCAGATAGAAGCACCACGATGATCGCCCAGCCCTTCGAAGATGTTCAATGCCCTTCCCAGATGATCCAGGGCAAGTTCGAACTCCTCGATACCCATGTATGCGCATCCCATATTGCTGAGCACTTTGCCCTCTTCCTTCGGGATGCCGGCCTTTTTGACGAGCTTCAAACTTCTCTCGTAAGTGTCCATTCCCTTACCTTCCACCAGATGAAGCTCCGCCAATCTGCTGAGTATCCTGGACATAAGCACCATGCCCTCGGCCTCATCGCCCTGATAAAGGTCCTCGCAGAGTACAGCAGCCTCCCTGAGCGCACTTCGCGATCCGTCCCTGTCACCGGAAAGTCTGTCGGCCTCCGAGACCAGAAGTAGCATTCTCACCCTTGTGGGCCGCTCAAGGTCCTCTTCCATGAGGTCTCCCAGGGTCTCGAGAACGAGTGGAAAGCCTTTCCCGAGCAGGTATTCACCGTAATCGCTCAGTATTCCAATGGCCTCATCTATCCTGCCAAGCTCCCTGCAGAGCTGAAGATAGTTCAGAAGGTCGTTGTCCCTGCTTCTCTTGGAATAATATCTAAGTGCTATCTTCTGGTAATGTATCAGTCTCTCCGGGGAAAGAGAGGAACTTACCGTGTCCTTGACGGCATCATGCAGGTCCATGCTACCGTCGCTGTAATCCCGGAGAAGCATTCTCTTTCGAAGGGAGTTCACATTGTCGGTGTTCACTCCCTTGATCGAAGTAAAGCAGTCCATGCGGACAGGGTCCTCGAGAACCGATGCCAGTTCAAGTACCGAACGCTCTAGCCTGTCCAGAGATGACAGTATCTCCTCATCCA
The DNA here is from genome assembly GCA_034723935.1 of Thermoplasmatota archaeon. GTDB lineage: Archaea > Thermoplasmatota > Penumbrarchaeia > Penumbrarchaeales > Penumbrarchaeaceae > JAYEPK01. Next base: position 5,777 of record JAYEPK010000344.1, on the reverse strand, counting down.
GGAACCTGTCCAGGGAGCTCTTGAGATCTGTTGGATCAAGGCCGGGTGATGCCTTCAGGAGAGACAGTGCAAGCGGGTGTCCGTTCGTGAGTGAATATATGATATCATGTTCTTCATCGGGGATGTCCACATCCTTGAGCAGTTTACCAACGGAACTCCTGTCCAGACCCCCCAGTTCGATCTCCATCATCCTCTCCTTCATCATTATCTCTGTTCTCGTGTAGAAATCCGGCCTCTCCCTGGAGATCAGCATTATCTTTGCAGTAATACCCGAGGTGAAGAGGACCTCTTTGAGAAGCCTCATGAAGTCCGACATCTCATCATTGATACGGTGTGCATCATCAAGGACCAGCACTGTTCCGGATGATGAAAGATCCTTTACCATCTCTTCCGCGCCTCTTCGATGGTCAACTATAGATGATAGTTTGAGGTATCTCGAAAGAGAATCTGCACCGAAACCCTTGAGATGGGATGCGCATCCGTTCAGAAAGGTGAGTGGACGCATCCATCTGTTGCACGGGATCCAATTGAAACGTTTTATGAAATGATCCTTGAGGAAGTGGGAGACCAGGGTGGTCTTCCCTTGACCTGCAATTCCAAGGACGAGCATCATTTCCGGCCCTTCTGCATTTATCAGATCCTCGAGCAGGGACATCTCTTCCTTCCTTCCGTAGAAATCTTCAACAACGGGGAGGGAAGGGATCACCTGTCTGGGAACTCCCTCGGTCGGACCGGAGAGTGTGAGATCGGCTTCGTTCCCATCAAGATGATAGGAGATGACCTCGTATAGGGAGAACTTCCTGGACATCTGACGGGAGAGATATGAGATGAAACGGTCCAGGGTCCACTCTTCCATATCACCGTTTTTTGTCTTGACAAGGACCAGTTTCCCTGAAAGGACATCCATGAGATCATCGACATGGGAGGATCCCTTCTCGGTGAGATAGTATACCTTTCTCCTTCTCTGCCGTCCCGTAACATGGGAGGACCTTGAAGCTATCAAACCCTTTGAATACAGCTCCTGCAGGGTTCTCGAGATGTTGTTCTGCCTGACATCCATCTCCTTCGACATGCCTCCTTGAGAGAGCACCTCCGGTACAGAATAATCATCCTTTCTTCCCTGGTGGTCGAAAAGGAGGAGCATTATCCGGTTTTCAATCGTGACCCTTTTCAGGTATTCCCTTTTCACAGCCATCCTCAGTTCATTGGAATGGTATAGACCATTAATATAATTTTGAGGGAAATGAGATAAAAGAACTTGAACTGATATATCTCATCATATATCTTCTCGTTAGGATTGATCTCTCAAAGGTCAAAGCTCCCAAACATACGGTTATTCCTTGAAAAGGGCGGAGAAAATGGATCTCTGACCCTTCTTGATATGCTCCAGAACGGTAGCATGGGATAGATCAAGCTCTCCTGCAAGCTCCCTGGAATTCGTCTTTCTGGGTGTATCGAAGTATCCCATCCTGACCGCAGTCTCCAGGCAGTGGAACTGCTTCGCTGTCAGTGACGATAAAGCTCCTTCCACCCTTGGCTGGTATTTGATTATCGATATCGTCTCGTATTTGGCTCCCCAGGCCTCGGCAAAATAGAGGAACCTGTTCAGGTTCTCCTGGGTTCCGACAATGGACCCAGTCATGGTGTTTGCAGTAAGTCTGGCAGGGAACTCGATGAAACAGTTGAAGGTGTTGAAGAACTTCTTTATGATGTCCTTGTAAATATCCGGGAACTTGCCCGATACCATTACAAGCGAGGCGTTCCCCTCCCTGGATATCTCCTCGATGTTCTCCACCAGTTTCAATCCTTTTATGAACTCGAAGTCCGGTTCCTCTTTCCATATTACCTCGCATACAAGAATGAACCTCTCGAATGTTTGCATGAGCGGAGTGATTATCGTGATCTCCACTATGCTCGAGAACATCTCACCGTATCCCAGTTCCAGTATGTCCGGGGGATTGTAGTTCATTCTGAGGAGCTTTAGGTCCATCATTAAACCTCAAACATGAAGGGCATCGATATAAACATTCCTGAAAAACCTTCCATGGAAGGGGTGATCATCATACTTCCGGTATCAATCCCTCTTCATCCTCTTCCGGTCCATCCATGGGTTCGATGGTCACATCCACGGGTTCTACCTCGACGACCTCTGCAACTAATACCTCCTCTTCGGGAGGCTCGAGGGAGGGCTGATCAGGAGAAGGAGGCTCGAGGGACATTTCAAGAACAGGACCCTCCTCGTCGATCTCCTGCTCATCTTGAGTCTCTCCCTCTTCGCCTGAAGAGGTGTCCTCATCTGCCCCGGAGGGTGCTTCTTCCGGGGGTGGGGATGAAGGAAGACCGAATCTCCACAGGTAGAGGCCCCCTCCCAACAGCAAAACAACAACTATCACCACAATGACGATGACGATCGTGTAGCTTCTTTCCTCATCGACAGGAGCCGATATCTCCAGTTGATCGGTCTGAACATTGTTGGATGTTGCCTTCTCGTCCTCGTTCAGGGGCGAGACACTGACATATATCTCAATTGTTCCGGTCTCGGCCGGTGCATAAAAGATCAACCCAACTTCATCAACATCATTTCCACCGGCATCAACATCGACATCATACTCCTCCGATGCAAGGATGTCCCCCTCCTTTGATCCTGAACGGATCTCGAGTCCGAAACCTCGTTCGATATCTGCGTTCCCGATGTTCTTCACCGACACGGTGACTGTAACCTCATCATGGTATGAGACGACATGGGGTTCCATGTTCAGCTGTGCTATCGAAAGGTCAGGATAATAGGAGAATGTCGTACTGGCACTGTTGTCACCTTCATCCTCTTCTGTGAGATCGTTCCCGGGATCGATCTCAAAACGAACCACCTTGTCACCTGTTCCCTCTGGTGTCCACATCACATCATCGATCACCGCAGTTTGACCTGCTTCGAGCTCATCTATCGTAGTCCCGCCGATCAGCTGATCATTAGCATAGAAAGCACAGTAGATATCCTTGACATGCAAATTTCCAACGTTCCTCACTGTACCAAGAAGGGTCACAGGAGCTCCCAAAATTGCATTTGGATCGCTTCTTGAGATCAGCTGGTCGACCTCGAGATTCGGAAATTCAAGATCTATCGTGACCTGCCAGGAGACAGATGACGGCTTCCCGGATGTCAGCAGGGTAATGTCGCCCCTCAGACGATCGTCGGTTCCGATGTAGGTAATTATCACTTCTGCAAGGACCGAATCCTCGGGTCTCAAAACACCATCTTGGTCCACGAACTCCGAATATTCTTCGAGGTCCTCATCAACGGAAAGGTTGTAGGATATCTCAACATTGCCAATGTTGGTCAGATATACCGGGAAGCGAACGCTAAAAATATCATTCGCATCAAGGGTCACGTTCTTCTCTCCCCTGAATTCGTGATATACCTTGCTGGACCTTCCAATAGTGAACGTTAAAATGAGCTGTTCCTTCACTATGGATGAGTTTCCGCTCATCTCGCCCATAATGGTGAACACTATCTCCCTGCCCGGGAGCTCCCCCAGGGGAACTGTGAAACGTAGTTCAACATCCTCGATCTCTCCCGGGGAGAGAAGCATTGAATCCGGCATTATCACGAAGTCGCCTGATGACATGGTCGAATTCCCGGAGATCTCCTTACCCAGTGAGAGATTCCCGGGTATATTCCCGTTGTTCGATGCCTTGATCCTTATGCCGTATTCTATCCCGGGCATTACCTCCATCTCATCCGGACCGTCGATCGAGAGATCAAGTGAAAGTGTTGGGATATCGCTGAGGTTCATCAATGTGTTAGAGGTGCCATCCTCGGAATAGAGCTTTATCAAGGTCTCGGCCCACATACTTCCTTTCTGTGCATAGAGCTGGACCTCCTCTCCCTCCAGATAATCGGTCTGGGGGAAGAATATCGCATAGGCACCATTGGCGTTGGTATCATCATCAAGGGATTCCGAGGTCCTCATGTTCGTTGCAGTTACGGTAACATCTTCTTCTGCCGAATCCTCCGGACCGTATACCGTCCCCCTTATCTCGTATCCTGCAATGGGTTCTTTTGATTTTACCCTGGTCGAATTCGACCCGAAATTGTTGGACGGGTCCAGATCATCCAGTCCGGAAGTATCGATTGCAACCTCTATGAGGAACTCCGTTCCAAGGGTGGTGTCCGGAACCTCCGGAGGCACCCACGATATCGACACGTTCACTATCTCTCCTATCGGAACACTTCCGACCGGAACGGCGCCTCCTCCTGGAACTGTCGTGCCGTTAACAGTGGCCCCGACCCTGGCACCGTCCATGGTCTTCTCACCGATGTTCGCTACCTGGACCATGATCGTTGATGGGTCCCCCTCCACAAGACGCTTCGTCGATACCTCCTCACCATCTCCCCTGAGGAACTTGATATCGTGAACCGTAAGATCACCAAAGGCCTCTCCTACCGTGAAGAAGTGCGAACCCTCGTTGTTGGTCTCGTCGGTCTCTATTATCGTCTGGTTCGGATCGATCACCACGGTGATCGTGTGGTTACCGGCACCTTCAGGTGTCCAGTGGGTACTTACTTCCACGGTCGTGTCAATCTCCGGAACCAGGATCGTCCCTATCAAAACCTCATGACCGTCAAGGGAATCCAGGAAACTGACGTCCACATCCCTTGCCGGAGAGGTTCCCACATTCTGTAAAAGGCAGTTTATGGTCGTCTCTCTGCCGTCCACCGGATCAAGACCGCTGAGGTAGATACTGGTGCTCCAGGGCTTCTTCACGCTGAGGTCAACTACCTGCTGGGAGATCATCTTCCCGTCGATGTATATGTCCGAGAAATCATCCGTTCCGAGATCACCTACCACACCCTGAAAACCTTCTGATTGATCCTGGATGGTCAGGTTCCAGAGCCGTTGACCGGTAGATGATATGCAGTATATTCTACCGTGACCGATGAAAATACCGTCAGGGGCATCATCCTCGTTCAGATCGCAGACGAGTGGAGATGAAAAGAGCCTGGTGTTCAGGTTGATAACCCCGTCGCGGGTCCAGAGAGCTGATGCTGAGAGATCTCCACCGTTTTCAACAATATCGTAACACATCATCCTTATCCAGAAGCTTGTGGTGGCATACCTTGAATGAACGAACAGCTCGAGATCACCATCAGAATCCACATCTCCCAGGGATGGGGGTGCTTCAAGGGTTCCCAGTATACCGGAGATGGTAACGACTTCGATCAGGGAATAGGAATAAACGATTATCTTCCCGGAGCCGGGTCTTGATGGATACGTGACAATGATATCCAGCTCACCATCACCCGTGACGTCTCCGATCACTGGCATCGGAACGATCCCCGCGTACGGGTAAGGGAGCGGTGACCCGAGAGGGAGCGAGATGTTCTTCAGATGGTCGCCGTCGAGATTTACAACGGTCGTCCTCAAGCTCTGTCCTGTGGTCGTGATCGAGTTAACAACGATCCTTTTGGTTGCTCCGGCACCGTTGTAGAAGGCCATCGTGGATACATCTTCACCAAGGGGGCCGATCTCCAGGAACCAATCCAGGGTTCCGTTGTTCCCGAAGAATGTGTATATCATATTTCCGCTTCCCACGATAATATCCTCTTTGCCGTCTCCGGATATGTCCATGAGGATCGGAGAGCTCTCCGAAAGGGTATCTTCCTCGATAACATTCCGGTTCGCCGATATAGAGAGCCAGACCCGTTCATCGTAGTAGTTGCTCTGTGACCAGTGAAAACCCGTGGAGTTCCGAATGATGATAGGCTCGAAGAGTGCAAC
>JAYEPK010000343.1:0-2848 GCA_034723935.1 Thermoplasmatota archaeon | reverse complement strand
TTTGCATGATAATCTTTTTGGCTTCCGTTCATCGACCATAAATCATTATAATCAGTCCATTGATATCAGGGATCGTTCCAGCACAGATGGTGGTATAACATGTTCAGAAGAAGATCATCATTCTTGATCATTACAATACTTGCTATCACCTCGTTATCCGGGGTGTTCGGGGTCCATGATGGGGAAGCATATACAACGGTTGCCGTAACCTCGGGTTCAGAAGGTGGAAACACCGGATCGTCGGGATACATGTGCCGTTCGATCGCTATTCCCATCGAATTTCATGAGCCTCAGATTGCTGAGGGGCCTTTTGGAAATGAGATATTGGTCCCCGGTCTTTCCATTGACGATCGCCCCTCGTTCAGAAGAGCTCCGGTCCGGACCTTGACGTTCGATCTGGAACTGGGGTCCAGTATCGAAAACATACATTTTTCGAACCTGCTTACCGGCAGGGCAAGGGTCAATGCACCCATTTCCTGCAACCCGCATCCTATGGCGCTGTCGGGCCTGATCGATCATGATCCGATCGATGAGACCATCCAGGACCCGATAGACCACATAGAATGGTCTATGCACACGGGAATGGATGAGAACGGAGGAGTGGCATCTCATCTCGTGGTCAGGCTGTATCCGGTCCTCCTCGAGGATGAGGTGATGGAGTTCATAAGTTCTGCAGTACTGAACATAGAATACACTGTTCCAATGCATGATGCTGTCTCATCGGTCTTCACAGGCGGGACCTATGATATGCTGATAATCTGTCCATCGGAGTTCCGTTCAAGGATCGATGAGTTCGCAGGTTACAGGAACAAGACGGGTATCAACACAATACCTGTGGATCTCGGGGAGATCCGGTCTGGTGAATATTTCACGATCGATGGAAACGATTCCCAGGAAGAGATAAAGCGTTTCATATACAATGCCAGAAAGGAATGGGGTATTGAATACGTGATGCTTGCCGGTGATGTTGACAAGGTTCCCGCAAGGCATATCCTGGTGCTTGACGGGTACGATGATTCCGGTGCCGGCAACAGGGACGGTGCGTTCGTTCCATCGGATTTGTACTATTCCGATCTCTTCCGGGATGGGACCCTGGATTATTCCAGCTGGAACAGCTACACAACTGGAGACCATAGATACCTATGGGGTGAATATGATGGGTCTGCACTGGATACTCCGGATCTCCTTCCCGATGTCTATCTTGGAAGGGTTCCTGCCGGAGACCTGGATGAACTGGACCTTATGCTCCGGAAGATAACCGATTACGAGCTGAGCGCAAAAGGTTCCAGCTGGGCAATGAACGCAACGCTCGGGGGGACCGATCCCTTCTCCGGTGATACGACACCCGAAGGGGAGTTCCTCTGTGATCACCTTGAGAGCAACTACCTTATGGATCACAACATCTCCAAGTTCTATGAATCATACGGCAATCTTGGAAATGTGACCTTCTCCTTGAGGAACCATACCGGTCTTGCCATCCTCTCGGATCATGGAGATTACGATGGTTGGGGTTACACATCCAATTATTCCGGTGTCATAAATACGAACTATCTCAAATACACAATGGATAACGCCAACGAACTTCCCCTAATGATCGTAGATGCTTGCCTTACACATGGCTTCGATAACGAGAACGCTTCCGATGAGAGCACGGGCAAGGACCCCATTTACAATCAATGGTACTACCCCCCAGGGTCCGCTCATAAGGGGCGGGATTCCCTTGGAGAATGGTTCCACAAAGCGGAGGGCGGGGGCGCTATCGCTACCTTTGGATCCACAAGGGTGGCATACGGTTCTCCCGGAGCGACATATCCGAACGCCCTGTCAGGATACATGGCAAAACATCTGACCAGGGCCATGGTCGAGGGTAATGATACCCCGGGGAAGATGCTTGCGGCAGCGCTAACGGATTATGTTACCGAGCTGGGAACACCGACACACGAGGATTACAAAACGGTCACCCAGTATGTTCTGCTTGGCGATCCATCGGTGACGATCGGGGGGATCGACCCGGTCGAGCTGGACATCGATGTTCAGGAGAATGAAATGGACGTCCTGCCCGGATCGGAAACGAACATCACTTTCTCGATCGAGAATGTCGGTCTGGTAAACGCATCGCTTGACCTTGATGTCGAGGTTATCGGGAACGGGGCTGTCATCTGGACATCCAATATATCCATGAACAGGACAGAGATCGTTCCTTCGGGTATTGTCAACGGTGAGATAAGCATCTTCGTTCCGGGAAATACCAGGGCCATGCAGAACAGAACGGTCAGGATAATTGTAGATTCTCTTCTTCTTCTCGAACCAAGGACGTTGGACGTGCTCGTCACTGCCGAGAGGACCGAAGGTGTATTCGTTGACCTGTCGCCTGAAGAGTTGGAGGCACTTCAAGGATCGGAGGCGAGTGGATATTTTCATATACACAACACGGGGAACGGGAACGAGTTGTTCTTCGCGAACTTCTCCTGGATACCCGATGGTTGGACATGGTTCACCTACCAGACCTCTTTCGAAGCAGCCCCTTTCGAGGTGGTCGATGTCCCCTTCAAGATAACACTTCCGGAAAAGTGTCACTCCGGAAAGTATGAACCTGTTCTGTCGGTGGTATCCAATGTGACCGGTGCAAACTTTACCAGGATTATGAACCTCACTGTTGGATCGGAAATATCCATTGCGATCACTATCCCGGAGGATACTGTTCCCATGGGGCCAGGGGAGACTTGTGATGTGCCCATTGGCATAGAGAACATGGGCAATTCCTTGATCAGAGCCGTGATCGATCTATCCACTCCCGGATATGAGGGATGGGGCATCGACCTGTCAAGTGATGAGATCGAGATAGATG
>JAYEPK010000342.1:0-2849 GCA_034723935.1 Thermoplasmatota archaeon | reverse complement strand
CAAACCTGTTGATCGGAAGGAGGAATAGAATGGACATCAAGAGAGCTCTCAGGAACGTTCAGGATACGGGTGAGGTCACCGTGGGTATCAAGGAGACCTTGAAACAGCTGAAAAAGAAGAGGGTGAAGCTGGCGATCGTGGCCAAGAACTGCCCGGAAAAGGACATAAAGTCCCTTAAGGATGCAAAGGTCTTGATCTACACTTACGTTGGCAACAATATGGAACTCGGAGCTGCCAGTGGGAAACCTTTTTCCATCTCCACGCTTGGTGTTATCAAGCCTGGTAATTCGGATATATTGGCATTGAAGGGAGAAGAGTGATGGGGTGAAAATGTGTTGGGTACTGTGAAATTGTCCAAAGATCTTGGAACATTGGAACCTGACAACCTTTTTATATCGATTTATCTTCTAGGAGAAAAAAGATTCATCATATGATTTCTTGAAAAGGAATTCATCGGGGGTAGGCAAATGAAATCCATTATAAAGGGAGTCCTTGAACGCGAGGAGAAGAAGGCCCAGGGTCAACAGGCCCCGGTACCTCAGGCAGGAGTTGGTGGTGGCAGTTTCGCTGCCAGGATGCAGAAACAGCAGGTGTCATCTGTTGATAAGAGTACCGAAAGGGTACAGGTCGAAGCATCCCACTCAGCTTCAAGTCCGGAGGATGATGAGCTGAGGAGGGTTCTTGCCAGCCTCAAGACCAACATCAAGATCGTCGGATGCGGCGGTGCTGGATGCAACACGATCAACAGGGTCGTAGAGGAAGGTATAGTGGGTGCGGATATATTCGCGCTCAATACCGATGCACAGCATCTTCTGACCGTCCATTCACCACACAAGATCCTGATCGGACGCAGATCCACAAGAGGGCTTGGTGCAGGCTCTGTACCACAGATAGGTGCGGAGGCAGCCAGGGAAGCAGAGGATGAGCTCAGGGCTGCACTGACAGGGTCTGATATAGTATTCGTGACATGTGGACTTGGCGGGGGAACAGGAACCGGTTCCGCTCCCGAGGTCGCAAGGATGGCCAGGGAAATGAGTGCTCTGACCATAGCCATCGTAACCCAGCCTTTTACTGCTGAGGGTGTTGTCAGGATGCAAAATGCCGAATACGGACTCGACAAGCTCCAGGAACACACTGACACGGTCATTGTCATCCCCAATGACAAGCTTCTGGAGATCGTTCCAAGGCTGCCTTTGAATGCTGCTTTCAAGGTAGCGGATGAGATATTGATGAGATCAATAAAGGGTATTACGGAGATCATCACAAAGGTCGGTCTTGTGAACCTTGACTTTGCCGATCTCAAGACCATCATGAAAGGTGGTGGCGTCGCGATGATAGGCATCGGAGAATCCGATGATGATGACAGGGCAATGAAGGCTGTCAGTGCCGCACTTGACTCGCCCCTTCTGGAAGTGGACATTCAGGACTCCACCGGGGCACTTATCAATGTTTCCGGAGGGGAGAGCATGACAGTATCCGAGGCGGAACTGGTTGCCGAGGAGATCCACAAGAAGGTAAATCCGATGGCAAGGATCATCTGGGGAGCTCAGATCGATCCGGAGCTCGGGGATACAATGAGGGTCATGCTCGTGATAACTGGTGTCAAATCCAAACAGATATTCGGAAAATCCCTGCAGAAATCCGGCAGTGACCGGTTCGGTATAGATTTCATCAGATGAACGGGGAATAACAAATGGACCTTCTAAAGAAGACCTGGACCGGATCCTGGAAATGGCAGTCCAGGATAGAGAGCAAGATCAAGAACACTGGCAAGGGGAAATACGGCAGGGTCCTGAAGATGGCAAGGAAGCCCTCAGGCGATGAATATTCGAAAACGCTTATTATCACAGGGATCGGAATTGTGATACTTGGCGGTTTGGGTTTTGGGATATACCTTATCTGGGAATATTTCCCGGATCTTGTTTCCTGGGTCTTTGCCCTTTGATTGTAATGAGGTGATTATTTGAACGATGACGTTGAAGGTAGTGGGGATGAAAATGAACTGCAGTTCCCGCATACCATATTTGCAATAAAAACGGCCCTTGGCCATGAAAAGACGGTTGCGGAGAACCTTGGTGTGAAGTCGAGAAGGAAGAAGGTTGAAATTTTCTCGATAATCGCTCCTCAGAAGCTCAGGGGTTATATCCTGGTCGAGGGAATAAAGAACGACAAGGCTATAGAGGAGCTCCTCAAGGGAATGCAATATGTTCGAGGCGTGGTTGGAGGGGAGCGCAATATTGACCTGAACGAGATCGAGCATTATCTCGCACCCAAACCCATCGTGGCCGATATCACGGAGGGAGATATAGTCGAGATAATCAACGGTCCCTTCAAGGGTGAGAAGGCCAGGGTCACACAGATCGATACCTCCAAGGAAGAGATCACTGTAGAGCTCTTCGAGGCTATGGTGTCCATACCTGTTACCATAAAGGGTGACTCCGTGCGTGTGCTCGAAAGGGAAGGGAACCTTTGAAATGTTCTCTTCCTTTCAATTCCTTTATAGGTTCAGCCTGAGCCAGGCGTGGTAATGTTTTAATCGCATGCGTTCATTCCTTTGTTGGGATATCATGAGAAGAAGCATGCTTGTAATAATTGGATTGTTGATCCTATCTATTCTGTCATTGGTTGCTACAAATGACGTTGAAGCGGTCGGGCAGCCAACTATAACCATAAGCATGATTATGGATTACAATGGATATGATCCCGATGATCCAATAGATATCTCCACAGGTTTCGTTGGAATTGATCCATTTCAGAAACCAACTCTCGAGGAGATCGTTGTGATTGAAGGAACTATTGAAATCAGTTCTGATCTGCCGAATGTGGTCCAGAAGATAATCATAGAACTG
>JAYEPK010000341.1:0-2858 GCA_034723935.1 Thermoplasmatota archaeon | reverse complement strand
ACTTCGGCAGGCATGGGTTCAAACGCCCGCAATCCGTTGTGAAGGCTGATATCACGGTAAACCTCTCTACTATTAGGGAGAACATCGATGCCATGGTAAATGGTGGTGCTGCCAGGAAAAAGGGTGACGGTTACGACCTTGATATTGTAAAGCTTGGCTGTTCGAAGATCTTGGGCGGGGGTTCCATTGGAGAGCTCAAGGTCCATGTTCTGACCCCTGCTGCATCCAAGACGGCGGTCGAGAAGATCGAAGCTGCTGGAGGAACTGTAACTATCAACAAGAGCTGATGGATGAAGACACTTCGATTAATCTTTTAATAGAAGAACAGTAATTGGGGTGCAACCTGTCCAGAGGCTCAAGAATCGGTGTGGGAACAATGGCGATAGAGCGGGATTATCGAAAGGGTATCATCGTTGCTTTGATCTATATAGCTGTAATGGCAATTATGTACTTCTGGCAGTGGAGAGATGCTGATCTGACATCCGCGGCCGACCTTTCCCTTTTCATACTTGTGGGACTTGGAATTGCCATCAGTTTTTTCCTCATTGGAATGATGGTGACCTACGCAGGTGAAGGAAGCAAACTTTACGGCCTGAAACCAATAGTGGACAGATGGCCGGCCATCAAAAAACCGGAAGGCCACGTCCGCTTCAGGACCAAGATGATATGGACGTTCGTCACACTGATACTTTATTTTCTCCTGACCAATGTTACAATGTATGGTCTCACTCATGGAAGCTTGGACATCTTCTCCCAGTTCCGGGCCATACTCGCAGGTGCCAACGGTTCGCTGATGCATCTTGGTATCGGACCGATAGTTACAGGGTCCATCATCATGCAGTTGTTCACCGGAGCAAAGATTATCGGTCTGGACCTAAAGAAGTCAGATGACAAGGCAATATATCAGGGTGTCCAGAAGGTACTTGTTCTGATCATGATCTTCGTGGAGGCCATCCCCCAGGTATACGGTTATCTCGAACCTTCAGGTCAAGGTTGGATGGGGACCATTGGTCCAGGCTGGGCAAAGATGGTTATCATCGGACAGCTGGTCTTCGGTTCTTATCTCGTTTTCCTGATGGACGAGGTGGTGTCCAAGTGGGGCATAGGTTCCGGTATTTCCATGTTCATCGCGGCAGGTGTCTCACAATCAATATTCCAGGGAACCCTTTCATGGCTGCCCCTCGGACAGGAGACCGCTGCCAATTACAACTTCCCGGTGGGTGATCCTGCCAGCGTTCCGGCCGGGGCACTGCCCAAGACCTGGTATATTCTTGAGAATATGAGCGGAGGTTTACGTGGCCTGACATCAGGTGGGTTCGAGACCATACTTCTATCGCCTCCGAATCCGCTGATAGCGTTGCTATCAACGATAGTCATCTTCTTTGTAGTAGCATATGCAGAGAGCACACAGATAGAACTTCCCCTTTCCCATGCCAAGGCAAGGGGAGCACGAGGGAGATATCCGATAAGGCTCATCTATGCCTCGAACATTCCGGTCATCCTGATGTCGGCCTTGTTGGCCAATATCAATATGTTCAGTTTGCTCTTGTGGAACCACCAGAGGCTTTCGACAATTCCAATAATCGGACACAACTGGCGTCTGGGTTTCTATGACCCGGGGTCGACAACAGCGTCTGGAGGAGTCGCCTGGTATGTATCACGTGTCAATGGGATCCAGAGCTGGCTTCTGCCTCTTCTGAACTGGGACAGGTACCAGGGTTATGTGGGTGATCACTCGTGGTTGCAGGTGGTGTTCCACATCCTGATATATGTCGGGCTCATGACGGTAGGCTCGATCCTTTTCGCAAAGTTCTGGATAGAGACGACCAATATGGGGCCGGAATCCGTTGCAGAACAGATCCAGGGGTCCGGTATGAGAATTCCCGGTTTCAGAAGGGATCCCAGGGTCCTGAAGAAGGTATTGAACAGGTACATTCCCACAGTTACGGTGATCTCGGGTGCTTTTGTAGGTCTTCTTGCAGCCTTGGCTGACATGATAGGCACTGTGGGTAGCACCTCGGGAACAGGAGTCCTGCTGACAGTGGGTATCATCATACGTCTGTACGAGCAGATCGGAAAGGAACAGATGATGGAGATGCACCCCGTTCTGAGAGGATTCTTCGGAAGGGATTGATCTTGCTAGCCTTCGGGCTGCAGATGTTCTCAAGGATAGGTTATCACCTAGTTTATATATCAATATCAGGATTAGGCCTCTGGGGTTTTCCTTGCCGGGGTGTGATAGATTGCATTCACTGCACCGTTCATTTTTCGCCATATGTTCATTTTCGATTTTGCTGACGATCGCATACCTGCCGATATCAGATAATGTTCGTGCTGTCACACATGATGATTATGAGATTGATGTAGGGGCACTGACTTGGTTCGACCTGGAAGATTTCGATGAGATAGGCGACAAGCTTACGCTGACCGTTCTTTTCAAGAGGAACCCAGATGGTACCTTTCAAGAAAGACCCATCGATCTCATGATAATCAGAACCTCAAGATTGAGGGGTACACCCTCCATAGAGGGCCTGGTCGATCTTGCTATGTACCACGAGCAGAACATCAACCGTAGCATCAGAGACAAGGTATACGAGAACAAAGAAGGCTCACAGATGTCTCTGCTCTTCTTCAACGACAGGCTCCCTGGCGAGACAGGTGATGAGAAGAATACGACTATAAGAATCAAGATCGATTACGTTGTAAATAATGTAAACGAAGAGGAGAGCATGAACCTCACTTCGATCATCGTGATAATTCTTGTCGTGGTGGCGGTTATTGGGCTTCTGGCACTGGGGGTCTTTCTGTTCAAAAGGAAGATAAAGGAAAGATATTCTTTCTTCAACACTTCACACAGC
>JAYEPK010000340.1:0-2871 GCA_034723935.1 Thermoplasmatota archaeon | reverse complement strand
TAATCATTTATTCCGAGACCAAAGAGGTTCATATAACTGATGCTTCCGTAACGGTGATGAACGTTCACGGTGACAAGAACTTTCAAGTTCAGGGGAAGGTCACGGACAAGGTTCTGAAAGCTGAGATACCAGAAGAGGATATTGAGCTGGTAATGGACCAGACCGGTGTATCCGAGGATGCTGCAAAACAGGCTTTGGAAGATTCGGATGGGGAGCCTGCTGAAGCGATAATCAAGATAATGGGTGGATAACAATAGGGAGTCCCCCAGGGCGTCCCATGAACTCCTTTTTAACCTGATGTGTTGTTTGTTCTTTGTATATAATGCATGAACAAGAATTGTTACAGGTGAAGGATCGGGTAAATCGATCCATACCCGCTCTTGGTTGGAGAGCCGTTGATCCGACCGGATTTGGGATGGTAAGTGTTGCAGATCAGGAACTTCTCGGTTGCAGTAGAGATCTTGAAAGATCGTATCTGCTTGATAATGAAAAGTATTATACTGATAGAATATATATCGATGGCCCAAAGGATGAGGGAAGATCAATGGACGGTGGTATATCTCATCGGATCGGTTTCAGCATCTCTTCTCCCAATGTAATGCAGATCAGACAGACATATAGTAATATTAAGAGCAAGGACCAGGATCTGATAGAGATCCGTTTGGATGCCCTGATACCAAAGGACACACCTGAATCGAGGGCCCGGGTAGGTGTATATCTGGTTCAGCTGTCCTCCTTCTGTCGCAATGGATCGATGGTCTCTCTTCCTTCCGGAAGGACCCGTGGTTTTGTGGATCAGGCAGTTTTCCCCGATAGTTACAGATATGAACTTCTTGAAGGCATTTCAAAACAGGGTTATTCCTGGCTTGAACTAGATGATGATATTCCTGATGATATCTTCAATTCGATATCGGATGAGGCCTCGAAGCATGGAACGAAGATAATGCTCAGTTGCTATATCGATGATAAGATGGAATGGGATGTACCTTCCCGTGAAAAGATCGAAAGAAGCGGAGGTGTGATGGTTTTTATCAAGGTTGATTCAGGGCCATCGTTCAGACGTTTGATAAGAACGGCTTCTCTGCTAGGGAGTGTCGCAGGTAGTCGATCAAAGGTGATAAGGATACTTCCAGGTAGTTTTCCCATTTCAGGACATATACTTGGTCTGCTGGGTCTTGATCTCTCATTTATTGAAGTATCCAGAGATGAAATTGCAGGAGGGGGCGTCCCAACCCCGGGCTCTTCCTTGTATGATTTTTTCCTCCGATGTGGTATCAACAGGGAGCTCTGGTCAAAGGAATGGTCCCTGAATGATAGGAAGATCGATCTCAACACTGATCTATTGGTGCATATTGGAAATCCAATGGATAATGATATTTCCCTGAAGATCAACAACATGGTTGCCAGAAGGATGTCCCTGGATCGAATGATGATCCCTTATCAATGCACGCATGAGAACCTGCAAAGCATGATGGGTCAATTCAGAACAATGGGTATCAAAGGTCTTTTCATTGACATACCCTTCAGATCTTCAATGGTATCAAAACTGGATTGGTGTGACCCGAGATCGAAGTTATCAGGCGGGGTAAATATTGTTTCCTGTTCAGATGGAAAATTGAATGGTTACAATACCGAGGTCTATGCTGTCTCCGATTGTCTGGCTTCATCTGGATTGATGAAAGGGGGATCGAATCTCCTTGTTCTCGGGACCGGTCTATCGGGAAGGTCTGCAGCCCTGGGATCCTCGATACTTGGAATCAATACATATATTGCCGGTCCGAACCTTGAGAGAGTGAAGAGGGTATCAAGGGAGATGGGCAATGGGATGAAGGGTATCTCCTTCAATGGTCTGAAGAAATTCAAGGTGAACTTCGATGCGGTTATCAATTCCATACCATTCAATGAGGGACCATCCAGTAGTCCTCACACTTCTCCAGAGGAACTGGTTAGGACCATTGAACCACAACTCGGTCTGGATATCTGCAGATCCTATCAATGGACGCCATTTCTCTCGTCCATTGAATCAAGAGGTGGTAGACCGATCCAGGGATCAGAGGTCCTTGTAAGTTCGACCATCAGGGATAACAAGATATGGGATGGGACCATAGTGAACGAAGAGATGATCAAGGATATCCTGTTATCCTTGATGTGATCATTTTGAACCACACTCCGGGCATTTCCCCTCATTCTTCAGATACACTGCGCCGCATTTTTTGCAGGTGATCTTGCCCTTTCTATCAAGGACGTCATTCAGTTTTTTGATATCGGGATCTTTCAACCCGGCATCGATCCTTTTTACGGGTTTAAGTAAGGTCTTGCATTTTGGACAGCGCACTTCATCCGATGATATGCTTGATCCACATTTGCCACAGATATGTTCTTCATCATCCAGTCGGGAATTACATTTTGGACAGATATCATCCATCGGCCCGACAGGTGATCCGCAGGAAGAACAGGTCATTTTGATTGCTCCGGTGGTTGCCACGTTCTCTTTTTGAATGTTCCTGCCCTTGAAATATGACCAGGTAATAAGTATAAGAATGAACGTGAGAAAGATAACCGAGAGACCACAGTAGACCTTGGGAAATCCGAAGATCGTATCATTGTTCTTTTCCTCTTCGCTTTCCAGTACTTTGATCGTGAATATGTTCGATGTGATCGTTGTTTCATTTTCGAATACCATGCTTATCCGGATGTCATGGGATCCAGGATTGTCGAATGTGATCCTGCAGTAATGGAGGATCCCATCTTTCCACTCTGCATTGGATGTGATATCAACCATTGGTTCCATGTTCTTCTTTGAGTTATTGGTTTCCAGGATCACGTCTTCAGGGATGGCCGATATATTTGTTGTAATGATAACAGTGAAAA
>JAYEPK010000339.1:0-2882 GCA_034723935.1 Thermoplasmatota archaeon | reverse complement strand
CTACAAAGCCTATATAAGAAAAAGATAATATTGATGATAAGACCGAATTTTTTACAGATGGGATGATTCCCACCGGGGGAGGGAGCCCATGGTAAACCCGCCATTTTCGGAGTGGGGGGAAATGTTCAACATATTAGCAGATCAAAATGATACCATGTAGAATGATCATTCGGCTGGGACATCATTTCTTCTTTTCCTTTCCTTGGATCTCCTCAATATCGAAGCGGAGGACCTTGATCTGATCGTATTCAGCATCCTTCGAGAGAAAACGTTCCTTTATCGCATCCGGGTCCTTTTCCAGATGACGGAACATCGTCATCATACCTTTTTCCTTCTCCATGATGTCCGTTACTTCCTTTATGGCCCCATAGAAAACCACACTCTTGTAGACATGGGAGCACTCACCGGATCTGTATCCGAGATCCTCTATGACGGTCCCGCAGGCTCTCTCATTTGCCTCGATAAAGTCCAGTTTCTTCCCCTTTGGAGCCGTGTGAAAATAGAGTTTCGAATTCTCTTCATCCAGTCCGTAGCTGAGTGTGAGCACGTAGGGTTCATCGTTCATCGACAACGCTATGGTGCAGTATGTCCCGTTCCTCAATATCTCCATTACCTCTTCCTTTTCCGTTATCTCCCTATCGGACCTCTCCATGTGATATCTTCTCATAGATCTTCACCAACATTTCTATGGTATTTCAAGAGAACCAGCTCCAAAGATGATCCGCTTCCCGGAACTTGTGATATTTCTCATCATCTTTGATTGAGATAGGATTATAACCAATACGTAATATGGGCCCTTATGGCCAATCCGAACAAAGGCAACGACGCCTCGAGGTTCAGGGACCTGAGAAGGAGAGCGAAGAAGAACGCATCGCTCGAGGAGCTGGAAGATATTCTGAAGAACATCTCCGATCCCTACTTCAGATCCCAGTCCCACATCCTCATCGCCCGGATGTCGAAGGAACAGGCATCATCCAGGATCGAGAGAGCACTGGGCTCTGCTGACCGCGTGAACGCATTGTGGAGGAGAGCGGAGCTCTTCGGAGAGCTGCTCAAGCTCTCGAAGGAGCTTCCCGGAAACGACAGTTACAAAATGCTCTCCGGGATCGAGGAGAGGATACTTCTTCTCCCGAACGGCAAGGGACTCTCTGATGCTCTCCAGCTCTGTTCCGGAAGACTTCCAGGGAACTCGCTCCCCTCCCTCCTTGAGAAGGCCCTTGGCAACAGAGGGTTCGAGGTGAAGGATTCAAAGAGCATCCTCAAGGCCTGGTCAAGGGAGCTCCCCGGAACGATGTCCAGCCTCCGGGAGATAATGGGCATCATACGAAAGAATGACGGGAAGCATCTGGAATCTCAGCTTATGGGATACATTCATCTCCAGCTCAATAGGTCCGAGGTCAAGGACATCCCCCACGAACCCTTTGAGAACGCAGTGGAAGCGGCATTTTGTTTGAAGAAGGATGAGAGGCTCGATACCGTTTCCTACCTCTGCTCTATCTCCTCCGACAGATGGTCGATGGAACTCCTGTACGGGAACATATCAAAGATCGAAAGCACTCCCGAAAGGATCAAGATGATCTCCTATCTCACTTCGGCTGCGGACAGGTCCGGTCTGAAAGAGCTGTCGGAAACCTACATCGAAGAAGCGGTAAGTACTATGGAGCAGCTGAAAGGCGGTCCGGCACTCAACGGGATCCAGATGAACCTGTCCCAGAACCTTCTCCGGATGAAAAGGGAGAAGGAGGCACTTTCCCTGATGGAGAGGATCAGGAGCAGAACGGAGGAGAAGGACCCGATAAGGGGGTTCATGGTCAAGGCACTTGAAAAGGCGGATGTTCAGGTACCGGAGGGGTGGGGAGCGGTCCAGGCTCCGAGGGAAAAGAAGGAAGATGCGGTCAAGGGGAAAGGTAACGTCCTTGCCCTCTACGACACCTACGAGGGAGCAGTGAAGGAGATACATGTCCGGGCGATCGCAAGGGCAGCTCCGCTCTGTCACGGTTTCGATCTCGATCTTGCACTCATCGGCTTTCCGGAAGATGATCTGAAGGCACTGATAGATAGAACAGCGAAGGAGACGAACATCGGAAAGGGAGGAAAGTACTTGAGGGAACTCTTCGACATGGGTCGAATACATCTTGTAAAGGCCTCGAAGAGCGAGCCTCCGACGGACTGGCAAATACTCGGGCTCCCGGTCGCAACCACCTCCAGACCCGACAGGAACAAACTTATGGGCATGAAAGCGGCCCTTGAGAGATCGGATAACAACAGGATATGTCTGATAATGGGACTCGGGAAGCAGGGGCTTCCGAAGAACATGCTCGATTCAGCTCCGGCACATCTGGAACTTACTGGAAAAAAGATCCCCCTGGAGACCGCGACCGCGATGGGGATCATTGCCTACCAGATGTTCCTTCTCGACCATGGGACAAAATGACCTCGTATGTCAATTGCACTTTTTGAAACAGTTGTGCAGAACATGAGCTGTACGGTCAGGGATACTGTCCGGGATCTTTCCTTTCCGGGTCATTCTCCGTCCCAACAATATCATCAACTCTCTTTTTGATCAACAGGAAATATGACGCCAAACCGCCTCCGATAAGGATGATGAGAACAATGACGAAGATCCAGAGAGCCGAACCCTGGTTGCGAGATGAGCTCTTTGGAACCTCTGCTCTCACAGCATTCGATGAAGTGGATTCACCGAAGGAGTTTACAGAGGTGACCGTGTAGTAATATGTTTTTCCTGCTTCAACACCAGTATCGTTGAACTGTAACACTTCGCTTCCCACAATCACCTTGTATTCTTCAAGTAGATCTATCGAAGGGCCGCGAGATAGTCTATATTCAATTATGTTGGCTCCTCCATCATCCTCAGGAGCTCC
>JAYEPK010000338.1:0-12149 GCA_034723935.1 Thermoplasmatota archaeon | reverse complement strand
TACAGCATTCACACTCCTTGTGCACGCATATATCAGACAATCCGCAGTTGGGAGCTTGAACCTCTCTTTCAGATCAACAGCGCACCTGGCGATATCACCATCGACCGATATTATCTTCCAGTGGTCGGAGATCGAGCGAATATATGCATCTGCTTTCTCTTTTTCCAACTTCCTTCTGAAGAATATACCAGCCTCATAGATCGTGATCGATGAGATGTATGTGCCTTCACTATCTTCAATCATTTCTCTGACCTTTTCACCCTTTTTCGAACCTATGAAGAGTTCGATCACCGCATAGGTATCAAGCATCGATCTCATGCTCTTCACCGTGTATCCCGTCAAGCTCTCCTGTATCCAGGCCCTTCAATGTTCCAAACAGTTCCAACGGGTTCTTTACAGGGATCAGGTTCAGAATTCCATCTTCCAGCATCAGTTCGAACTCATCCGCCCCCAATGCTTCCCTGAACTTCTTCGGGATCAGAATTCTCCCATGTCCATCCATATTTACCATTTCTGACATGTTTACCAGAATATCATTGTTTGGTCATTATTTAAAGAATGTGGTCAAACTGTTCAAGTTTCATCACTTTCCACTTCCAAAGCCAGGTAGATCTCTTCGGAAGTTATTTCCCTTTCCCTCTGTATCTTTCGAACCTATCTACTCTTTCTTCGGAGGAGCTTCCTCCTTGGGTTTGTCGGTCGCAGTGAAGTTCCCGGAGTCCGTAACTATCATATCATCCCCGTACTTGTCAAGGTTCGCCATGAGGAACTCCTGGGACATCTTGATGCAGTTCTTCGGACAGATATCCGTACACAAGGCACAGAACGTACACCTGGAGATGTAGAACTTGACCTTCCTGCTGTCAGGGATGAACTCTATGGCCTGGGAGGGACATACCTTGATGCACATCTGACATCCGATACAGGCCTCTCTATCGTACAATATCTTTCCCCTGAAATCAGAGGGCACCTCTACAGGTGGATTGATCTTCACCTTGTTCTGCTCAACGGCCTTTAGCGTCTTGTGTATGTTCTGGGGAGCGTTCTTGACCGGGAACAGGTTCGTTGCGGGTTCGGTGAAGAACTGTTTCAGAAGTTCGAAGAAAGCATGCGTCACCATTCATATCACCCCACTATCGTATCCAGGTATAGCAGCAGTACACCCATCGCCGACAGAACGGAGAGCGGGACAAGGTAAAGCCACGAAAGTTTGTCGATCTTCAGCCTTGCAGCCCCGACCCGAACAACGGTAACGGCAAGGAAATAGAGCACCTCGATCTTGATCAACCAGAAGACCATATCAATTCCGAAGGCAAACCATCCCTCGGCTCCGAAGACCGGAGAGATGTTGTATGGAAAGAAAAGAGCAACTGCAAGGGATGTGAAGGCAATCGTCTTCACTGCATCTGCGAGCATGAACATCGCCAGGTTGGTCCCGCTGTATTCAGCAATGATCCCTCCACCTATCTCGGTCTCTGCCTCCGGAGCATCGAAGGGTATCTTCGAGAGCTCGGATGGAATTATCAGGAAGAATACACCTGCAAGAAGCAGAAGTCCAAAGATCCCGAGGATCCCTACCTGGTTCCAGATAGGTGTCTCCACGAAGGCCCTTATCTCAAGGGCGCTTCCGACACTCCCTACATGGGTGAGACGCCATGCCATGGAGAGTATCACAACAGCGAGAGGGAACTCGTAGGACATCATCATGACCATCTCCCTCTGTGCACCGATGGTGGCAAGAGGAGATCCGGAAGAGAAACCCCCGATGGCCATCATGAGACCGGGAACCGCAAGAAGATAGATTATCAGGATCAGGTCACCGTAGCCCCCGAAGATCGGGGTCAGCCAATCATTTGCAGCATGGCCCACTGCTCCTCTGAGCTCTATAGGGCCAAGCGGAAGGTAGAAGAGTATGGCCATGGAGGCAACGAATGCAAGGAGCGGCGCTCCGTTGAACACCCATCTCACGGCACGCTCAGGAATAATGTTCTCCTTCTGGAACAGCTTGAGCGTGTCCCAGATCGGCTGTCTGATGGGTGGTCCGACCCTGGCCTGGAGCCAGGCAGCGAACTTCCTGTCCACACCCTTGAGAAGCAGGGAGACCACAAGGGCAATTAGGACCACCGCGATACCGATACCTATCTTGATACCTACCTCTGCTTCCTCTATCACGGTCTGATCCCCCTCTGCTTCTTGACGGACATATCATGCAGGACCTTCCAGTCAAGTATGTTCTCCTTGCCAGAATCCTGGTCCGCGATCGTGACCCTGTCCATACATCCGATGCATGGATCGATGGATGCGATGATTATCGGAATGTCTGCTATCTGCATTCCCTTGAACATGGTGAGCCAGGACATGATGCTGCCGTAAGTGGGCACCCTGACCTTCCAGTTATCAACTTCCATCTTCCCTTTCTTGAGCCTGACGTAATGGATGTCCTCGCCCCTTGGAGCCTCTACCCTTGCAACGGCCTCTCCATCGGCCATTCTCAGCTTTGCCATGAGCAGGGAAGAAAGGTTGGGTTCCGATGTTATCGGTCCGGATGGCAAATTGTCAAGACCCCACTCTATCATCCTGACGGACTCGAAGATCTCATGGCACCTCACAATGATCTGGGAGAATATATCTCCCTTGTTGGGGTAACCGTAATCCGATGGGACCACTGCCTTGAAATCATCCATCATATCACCGTATGCCGCATGGGGCCATGAGAACCTTACATCCTTCTTGATCCCCGTAGCCCTTGTAAGTGGTCCGCAGGCACAGAGTTCGATAGCGTTCTTGTAGGTCAGGGTCCCGACATCCCTTGTTCTGTGGGCAATGGTCGGATCCGAGAGGAAGATGTTGAGAACGGTGTCCTCGACCTTCCTGTAGCCCTGGAGGATCTTCCTCGCCTTTGCTATTCCCTCGGGTGTAACATCCCTTCTGACACCTCCAAAAATATAGTAGGAGTGGTTCACCCGGTTTCCGGTCAGGTATTCCAGGATATCCTGGACGTCTTCCCTTATCTTCCATGTGTAATGAAGGACGGAGTCGAAACCGAGTTCGTGTCCGGCAACACCGGCCCATAGAAGATGAGAATGTATCCTCTCGAGCTCGGCAACGATCATTCTGAGATAGTCACTCCTTTCGGTGGGAACGATCTCTGCCGCATGTTCAACTGCCCTTGTAAAAACGAACTGATGGGCAGCAGAGCATATACCACATACCCTCTCGGTCAGGTGAAGTACCTGCAGGGGGTTCCTCTTCATACCCATATATTCGATGCCCCGGTGGTTGAAACCGGGCTGAAAATCAACATCCATTATGGCCTCGCCCTGCATCGTGAACTTGAACTGGGTCGGTTCCTTCAGTGCAGGGTGGATAGGCCCGATCTCGAGTGGATACGGTGGTGCAGCTGCCATCAAACATCACCTCCTTCTGTCTTCTTCCTGGATACTGGTGGTCCGCCGGGTGGAAATGGACTGTAGTCAGCGATCACCTGGGTTCCATCGCCACCGCCAGAGGGATCATCATGGACGTTTCTGACCAGTTTCTCGGGTCCGAACTCGTCCTTTCTCCACGGGTAGACACCAACGGGAACCGCATGGACCAACCACATTCTCCTGTTGTCCTTGATCC
Source organism: Thermoplasmatota archaeon (assembly GCA_034723935.1). Lineage (GTDB taxonomy): Archaea > Thermoplasmatota > Penumbrarchaeia > Penumbrarchaeales > Penumbrarchaeaceae > JAYEPK01. The sequence continues at coordinate 8,525 of JAYEPK010000338.1, read as the reverse complement.
CATCGATCGCAATACCGAGGAACTCCTGCTTCTCCCTCTCTGTCGTTGTCACGGCAGGATAGACATCGGAAAGCGATGGTATGTGCGGGTCTGATTTCGGAGCCCGGGTTCCGATTGTCACAGTGACACCATGTCCGTGGCTTTCCGGATAGACCTCGAAATGGAACAGTATCTCTATCTCATCATCAAGATCCGAACCGGAGGCCACCGTATGATGCGGCCATCCGAAGGATGTCAGATGTTCCGCGGCTTCGATGAACCTTTCTCTCTTCACTCTGACGAAGAGCTGTGAGAATTCTACCTTTTTCACACCGTTTGCAAAGGTCTTCACATAAGGTTCCTCTATCAGATCGCCCTTGAACTTCTTGGCGAAGGAGTCTGCGATCTCCTGTGCTGTCTTGTATTTCATCAGGCCTCCCCCCTTAACTTTTCAAGAACTTTCCACGCTTCGACCACTCCCATTATAATGGCCTCGGGTCGAACCGGACATCCAGGAACATTGACAATGATCGCGTTGGGGTCCACCTTCTTGATGAACTCGTCAAAAGGTCCCTCAATGCAGTAAGAATCATAGTATACGCCGGTCGTGGACCCGCAGTTCCCGCATATAATGACCGCTTTTGGACCTGGTGTCTGTTCGTATATCCTTCTCACACGGTCAGCTATCTGCTTGTTTACAGGTCCTGTGACGAGAAGGACATCCGCATGTCTTGGAGTCCCCACGAGCTTGATACCGAACCTCTCTACATCGTACCTCGGTGTAAGTGCCGCAACGATCTCGATGTCACAGCCGTTACATGAAGCTGCATTGATGTGGAACACCCAAAGGCTCTTGTCAAAATGTTTTGTTAGCTTCATCTCATCACCTCACAGGAACGTCAGGACCAATATCACAATTCCGGCCGTGGCCACAAACCAGAACACGTATTCGTTTATCACTCCTGAATGTGCTTTTTTCATGGGGTCGTAGTACTTCTTGAGAGCCCTCACGAAACCCCAGTAGAGATTACTGCTGGAGATCACTATGGGTTTCCCGTCGACCTCTGTCGGGTTTCCGAATAGGTAGGGTTTTCCTCCCTCTCCACCGGGTGTCGTGCCCTTGTTCCCGAGCATCCTTATGACCAATGCAATGATCAATGTGACAATGATAACAACAAGGAACATCAGTGCGTTCCACCCTCCCTGTCCTGTCAGCATCGTGAACGCTGCAATGGGCTGGTCAGCTATACCGGGATAGGTAATTGTTGGTCCGACACCACTTAGCGCTGTCACTGCCGGGTCTACGATGGAACCTATTACAAGTGAAGGGGCGAAGGAGAACACCAATATCACACCCGCAAGCACGGCCATGCCTATCAACATGGACCTTGGCACCTCGCCCTGTTTCATCTCTGGGTTCTTCGGGCCCATGAAGGCCGAATAGAATACCTTGACGAAAGAAGCCAGGGTAAGGAGCGAGACCATCATGGCAACCGCACCGATAAGCGGGTTGAACTTGAAGGCCGCTTCGTATATGAGAAGCTTCGAGGCAAAACCGTTCGCAGGAGGAATACCCGAGATGGCAAGGGCGCCGATTATGAAGAACAATGCGGTAAGCTTCATGTTCCTTCCGAGTCCTCCCATCTTGTTCAGATCCCTTGTTCCGGCCTTGTAGATGATCGCACCGGCAGTCAGGAACAAGAGCCCCTTGTAGAGGGCATGATTGAAGATGTGGAAGATGCCGCCGGACATGGCAGTCCTTCCGAAATCGGCAAAGGCCGAAGTACCTCCCATGGAATATACCGCAAGTCCGATCCCCACACCAAGGAGCATGTATCCTGTCTGCGAGATGGCATGGTATGCCATCAGCCTCTTGATGTCCTTTTGTACAAGTGCCAATGTCACGCCCACGAACATCGATATCACACCCAGGACCACCATTATGTAACCGGCCCCGTGTACCAGCTCAAGCATATCCGGGGCCCTCAGGTTCCCCGCCATGTCGTAGATGTTATCACCATACATGGTAAAACACGTTCTGAAGAGTGCATAGAGTCCCGCCTGGGACGCGGTCACCATCATCGCGGTTATGGGGGCAGGCGCCTCGGAATATGCATCGGGTGTCGCCATGTGCACCGGAACGGCTCCGGCCTTTAGGGCAAAGACCGAAACGATTATGCCCAGGACGATCTTGTCCACAAGGATCAGCGAACCATCTCCGCCGATGGCACTTCCCAAGTATTTGATGTTCAGGTGTCCGTACTGTCCGTAAAGCAGACCTATGGCGAACAGGAACAGAAGACCTGCTACGGTCGAGTAGATCAGGTACTTCGCAGCTCCCTCGAACGATTCACCGCGGTTGGACCTGAAGGCAACCAGGCCGCAGATCGCAACGGATGATACCTCGAACCAGACGAAGAGGTTGAAGACATCACCGGTGAATACCATGCCCAGATTGGCTGCAAGGAGAAGCAGTAGGAGGGAGAAATATTTGTCCTGTCCGGAATATTTCTTGATGAAACCGAAGGAGTAGATGATCGCTGCAAGCGCCACCGTTACCATGATCAGACCCATGAAGACCGCCATGCCGTCAACGAAGAACGTGATCCTCACGTTCTGCAGTGCATCGAAGGCAGTACCGTCAACCGAGCCGTTCTCCCCAGCTCCGAAGATATACACTATCGTATTGAACGGGCCACCGCCGTCCTTGAGGACCTCGAAGGCCATCACGTATGTGAGCCCTGCAGTGAGAACTACACCCAACATGACCCAGATGTTCCTCAGCATCTTGTTGATCTTGGAGACAAGAGGCGTCCCGAAGGCGAAGAGCAGCGGTATGGCAATTATCAGAGCTGGTGAGCTCTCGATAAACCAGGTGTATATGTCGCTCATCCTCTCAACCTCCTCATCTCATCGGTGGAGGTGATCTTGAACTTCTTGTAGAGCTGCATGAAGAACGCGAGGAGAAGTGCAGTTGTTGCAACGCCTATGACAATTGATGTCAGTGTAAGCGCGTGGGGTACCGGCATGGATATGCTCGGGAAATCACCCTCAGTTATCATTGATGTGATAATAGGAGCGGACAATCTCTCGCCGTGACTGTAGGCTGTGGCGATGAGCATCAGATTCACACCTGTCTCGACAAGGACTATCCCCATTGCGAGTTTGATCAGATTTCTCTTGAAGAGAATTATGTAGAGGCCGATACCGATAAGGGCCACCACCACAAGATAAGGCATTTCCGAAAGCATTTACTCACCCCCCTCCCTGTTCGTGGAGGCGAACATACCAATTGTTATCACTATCAAGGTCAATGCGGCAATTACCTCCAATCCAACCGCCATGTTCATCACTGCAACCGTTCCCGATGATAGAAGCGGTTGAGAGTTGGCGGGCCATGCCGTTATACTTATACCCTCGTATGTCCAATTGGACCACTCAACTTCCTGACCGAAGAACAGATGCCCCTTTCCACCCAGGAAATTGAAGAAGAAAAAACCGCTGATAAGTCCCATAAGACCGGTGCCGATGAATATTAAAAGTCCAGAGCTCTCGATGGTCGAAAGCAGGGACTTCTTCCACTTGTTAGCTGCGAAGGCAACGAAGTAAAGGGCAAAGAGCGTCGCAATGATCGCCCCACCCTGGAAACCCCCGCCAGGGGTCAGATGACCGTGGAGGATTATGTAGGTCCCGAAAAGGAAGATCGGAGCGAAGGCGAACTTGGTGATGGTCCTCACAACAGGCGACATCTGTTTCATTCCTTCTCACCCCCTTTCTTTTTGGGGAGGGTAGTTCTCAGGGCCAGCATGACACCTGATACTGCAGCGAATAGGACAGTTGCCTCTCCAAGGGTATCGAAGCCCCTGAAATCAAAGACCACACCGGTCACAACGTTGCTTGCATGGGTCGTACCGTTCTCATCTAGCGATTCCTGGAAGATCTGCCCGTCCATGAAGGTCCTGTCAGCATAGACTATCTTTCCTGTGGCCTGGTTGTAAACGGGTATCGTGCCGTTGTTATCATGGAGCCATGAATGACCATCCGATGATGTGATATCGCCTCTTTGATCCCCATTATCATCAAGATCCGGCTCTCCGCCGGGATATCCGAAGTCACGCATCTCCCAGACAACGAATCCCATTATGAATATCAGAAGGAAGAGAGCAGCCAGTTTCCAGCCTTTACCTATCAATATTCCTCCCTCCTTCGGGTGCCCTTGATTGCAAAGATCAAAATGGCGGTCGTGAGACCCGCACCGACAGCAGCCTCCGCGATCGCAACATCCGGTGCCTGGAGTATAAAGAACTCCAGAGATACCAGAAGTGAACAGGCTGCAAGTGCGATGGTGGCGGATACAAGATCCTTGAACTTGACGACCATCAAGGCAGAACCTACGATCCCCAAGAGAACGATCATGTGCACGGCGTTGTAGAGGAACTCGTAGAACTCCATCACTTCACCTCCTCCGTTTCGTCAACTACAGCCTGTTCCGGTGCGATCCCCGTTCTCCGTGCGGCCCTTGCTATGGCATGGGCGCCGGTGGGGTTCGTTATAAGCAGGGCCATGATCGCAACGAACGTATGTGCGATCAGTGTAATGAAGGCAGGATCGTTCTCCTTGCCAACCTCGGTGATCCTGAATATTGCATATACTATCACACCGACGGCAAGGAAGATGGAACCGAACGTCGTTGCCTTGGTCGCTGCGTGAAGCCTCGTGTAAACATCGGGGAACCGATGCAGACCGATCACTCCGAGAAGCATGAAGATGGCTGATATCGCTCCAAGCACTATCATGGTCATCAGAGCCCAATCCCATTCCATCAGCTCACCTCCTCTTCTTTGCTCCCTTCGATGTACTTCGCTATGAACAGCGTTGTGACAAAGGAGAGCACCGCATACACTATCGCAATATCAATGAAGATGACCTCCTCGTAGAAAGCACCGAGGGCTATCATCATCCCAACGATAAGTGTGTTGATCGTATCCAATGCTACGACCCTATCGGGAGAGGTGGGTCCAAGAAATAACCTGATCAGGGAGATCAACACCGCAACTCCTATGACCGCTGTCCAGATGAGCAGCAGGTCAAGATGGTCAAAACTCATTCCGCAAGCCTCCTTGCCCATTTTGCGAAGGACCCGCATACTGCCTTGAGCTTGCCTTCCTCACTCTCCGTTTCCTTGACGTTGATCCAGTGGACGATGAGATCTCCGTTCTTCTCATCAATGTCCACCGTCAAGGTTCCGGGTGTAAGCGTTATCGAATTTGCCAGTATGGTCCTCCCCAGGTTCGTCTTCAGGTCAGGCTTTATCCTCACGATACCCGGTCTGATCTTTCCCGTTATTACCCTGTAGGCAACATCTATGTTAGCCATCGTCAGGCTCGGTAGAAAGATCACAACCGAATAACCGATGAAGAACAACCACTTCACCGGATTGAGCATCTTAGAGTTCTCGGCCTTGCCCAGCATTGCCCTTGATATACCTGCTGCAAGCAGCGAGAGAAGGACACCGGCCACCACTTCTTCGATGGCGAAGAAGAAAGTATCGATATCCCCGGAACCCGCAACAAGGAGCAGATACAGGAGAAAAACTCCGAGGAAGGTCACCAAAAACGTAAACATAACAGGGGCCTCCAAATACCTACCAAAGTAGGAGCAAATAATCGTATATCCTGATAGTATTTAAATAGATATTATGGTTTAATTGTGCATAAAATTCACACAACCATGAGAATATGTATTGTAGTCCAATTGTGCATAAAATTCACACAACCATGAGAATATGTATTGTAGTCCAATTGTGCATAAAATTCACACAACCATGAGAACGTTTATTGTAGTTCAATTGTGCATAAAATTCACACAACCATAAGAACGTTTATTGTGGTCCAATTGTGCATAAAATTCACACAACCATGAGAATGTGTATTGTAGTTCAATTGTGCATAACACCCACACAACAGTGAGAACGTTTATTGTGGTTCATCAACCTATCACATACCAGGTTTGTATTGTAACCGCTCCACGACCGTCGAACCTCAGGACCTGTCCTCGAGTAGAACAACAACATCTCCGATGCTGAGATGATCCACGGACCTTCCCTGGAAGACCCATCCTTTCTGAACCTCCACCATATTGGATGTCAGGGTAACCAGACCCTTACCATCTTCGGGATCAAATTCGATCGTCCCATCCCGATCCATCAAGAGGGCAAGGTCAAGAGCTGTTGCGGGGTCTTTCAGGGAGGATATGATCGACCCCATCCTTTCCCGGTACCTGGGCCCCATCTCCCTGAAGACCGGTTTCAGACCAAGGACTTTCCGGGCAAGGTCCTGTGACCTTTCAAGTGTCACATCCTGGGCCTTCAAGGTTCCCTTGATATCCTCCAGCGAACCCTCGAGCATCTCGGGATCCTTTGTGATCAATCTGAGTGGCCCTATCTCGGCTCCGAGGGATATCTTGTTTTCACTCTTCCATCTTCGAATGCTGCGGATGATCTCTGCTGCAAGCAGTCCTCTATCCCTGCCTTTTTTATCCTTCAGAACGGACTTTGGCCATGGAGATATATGTATGGACACATCCCCCTCGAACCTTCTGAATTGAGATTGATATATCTCCTCGGCAATATGAGGCAGGAAAGGTGCCAGAAGCTTCGGGATACCTAGACCAAGATGGTATATCGTATACAGTGTACCCACGCCACCATCTCTTATCCTGTGCTTGACCATCTCGACATATTGATCTGCGACCTCGAACCACATGAAGTCAACGACCGCCTTGACCGCTTTATCGAACTGATAGGTGTCAGCTGACCTTGTGGCCTCTACCACCACCTCCGAGAACCTGTGGAGGATCCAACGGTCTGCCGGTGAAAGTTGGGAACTGTCCTTCCTCACCTTCTCTTTTATCGCATGGAGCTCCTCGGGAAGCAGATCCCCCAAACCCTGGGAGAAAAGACGCTCCATGTTGTAGAGCTTCCTTATCAACTGGGCCCCCCTCTTTACGTCCTTTTCCCTGAACGGATGGTCCTTTCCAAGGGTACAGGTGGCCGCATAGTACCTTATGGGATCGGCGCCGTATTTTGAATGGAATTCGATCGGATCAACGGCATTTCCTTTCGATGCATGCATCGGTGTCCCATCAGGGGACAGAATGAATCCGCCCATCATGATGGTGTCCCATGGTTTCTTCCCGGTCAGTTTCAAACCCCTCACTATAGAGTAGAACGCCCATGTCCTGATTATATCATGGGACTGGGGCCTGAGTGACATCGGATAGAGTTTCTTGAAGAGCTCATCATCCCTCTGCCAGAACGAGTTGTAAAGCGGGGTTATCGAGGAATCCATCCATGTATCGAACACCTCCTCTGACCCTTTCAACTCTCCTCCACACTTCGGGCATCTTTCAACCGGCGGATCATCGAGCGTGGGGTCAACATAGCAGTCCTCTTCCCTGGGAAGGACCGGATGATTGCAGTCCACACATTCCCAGACCGGTATAGGTGTTGCAAAGTATCTCTGCCTCGAGATCACCCAATCCCAGGACAGGGAATTTACCCATTCTCTGAGACGGACCTTCATGAACTCGGGCCACCAGTCGATCTCATCGGCAACCCTCAGGACCTCTTCCTTCATATCCAGGATCTTGATGAACCATTGTGGAACTTGCAGATACTCTATGGCGGTATGACATCTCCAACAGGTGCCCACGTTCTGCGGATTATCCTCCTGCTTCACCAGCAGTCCGTAATCCTTCATATCAGAGATGATCTGCTCCCTGGCTTCTTTGAGCGGAAGTCCCTCGTAATTGCCTGCAAGGGAGGTCATCCTGCCTCTCTCGTCGATCCCCTTTTCAAGGTCCAGACCGTATTTGAAGACCCATCTTAGGTCCTCCTTGTCACCGATGGTGCAGATCATCACCACGCCTGATCCGAAATCCCTGTCGACAACCTCGTCGAAGACCACGGGAACCGCCCTTCCGAATATTGGAGTGATAAGTTCCTTCCCTGCAAGGTCTTGATATCTCTCATCATCGGGATGGACCGCTACAAGCTGACATGTGCAGAGAAGCTCCGGTCTCGTCGTGGCGATCTCCACGGTTCGATCCGGGTCGTCTGCCATGGTGAAGAGGATCGTGTTGAGACTGGTGATATTGTCCTGATATTCCACCTCGGATTCGGCAAGTGCCGTTCCACACCTTGGACACCAGTTCACAGGATGGTTCGCCTTGAATATCCTGTTCTCGTGGAACATTTTGATGAAGGATATCTGAGTAAGCCTCCTGTAGTATTTTGCATCGGTCTGAAAATAGACCGACGGATCCATCGACTCTCCGAAAATCTTGAACTGTCTTATCATCTCTGCGATGTTTCCATGTGCGAAATCCTCGCACAGCTTGATGAACTCCTGCCTTTCGGTATCTCTCATTTGAATATCGTATTTCTTCTCCACACTGACCTCGATCGGCATTCCGTTCACATCGAAACAGAGAGGGAACATGACATTGTAGCCTCTCATCCTCTTGTACCTGGCAACGAAATCAAT
>JAYEPK010000337.1:0-2890 GCA_034723935.1 Thermoplasmatota archaeon | reverse complement strand
CCGGTCTTGATAGAATACAGAAGGAAGATCATAATCAATTACAGGTTCCCACCCGGGGTCCGAAGATGTGAATGAGTGGGTGTTCTCTTTATTCAGACCCATTGATAATGGAGAAAGGGCAAAAAGAAACCCGATCAAGATATAACAAAACCAGACCGACCTCATTTTTTATCCTCACTTGAAGTATATTCTGGAACATCGATCACCTCAGCTCCGATATGATCTGGACAATCATTTTTAGCTTTCCCCAGATCCAATGTAAAAGCGATACTCCCGACTATGAGACCTGGGATGAACAACAGACTAAGAAAAATGATAAATGTTGAATCAAATTCATCATGGTAATCTCTCTTGATCCATGCTACTCCAATCGTTTCCTCACCTTCTCCAAAAGCATTGTATGCACGGATCGAGTACCAGTTATCTCCCTGTAAATATGGATCATTATCCATCCATTGGGTGGTATTGACATCTACCTGTTCGATCTCTCTCAGATCATCTTTTGTCCTTCCTTTTTTAATGATGTATCCCAGGATCTCGCTTCCTCCATTGTTTGCCGGAGGGTCCCATCTGATGGAGATCTTACCCACAGAAGGTGTCTCGTACATTTGGACGACATATGAGGGGGGGCCTGTCAGGTATGTCTGGGCGATGGAGTTGTTCTCTGATGTGCCAATTTCATTTTTTATCACTACTTTGTAAAAATAGGATACTCCATTGGTGACAGAATTGTCGGTATGGGTATAGGTGGTGTTAAGTTGGGCTGATATGATGAATATACTTTCAAATAGTCCTGCTCTTCCCGCTCTCTGAACATCACATACTATCTCTCCAAAACCACCTGCGGTCATCGGAGTTGCCCAGGTGATATTCACGGATCCTTCCTCTGAACTGAGCGATATGGAACCTACAGGGTCCGGGATTCCTTTTATGCTCAGTTTCCTGGTTCTCACCCGTTCGGATTCCCCCCATTTATTTACAGATGATACCCAGTAACAATAGGTCTCCCCTCCTTTGATGTTGTAATCATGGTAGAGTATTATATCGGAGTTCACCTCATCGTAGAGTACAGGATCTTCAGAGGAGCCATTCCTGTAGATCCTATAGGTATCGACGGGTCCCTCCTCCATGTTTTTAGGAGGCATCCAGACAATCTTACAGTGATTTTCCACAACATATCCTCCTACATCTTCGGGAGGGGCGGGTGGGTTAAGAGTGTAATCTTCAGTTTTTCCTTCACTTGTTGTGTTTTCCGCGATAACAACGATCAAGGAGATGGCGATCAATGATAGAACGAAGATGAAGGAAAATGTGGTTGCCCTTCTAAAAGGATAAATGAATGTCTCATTCAATTATGGACCTCCACTCTCTGTGTGGTCATATAAATCGAGTCTTGTATTTTAACATAGCCTATATATTGAAATTGGAATAGAAGTTTTACATTCCAGAATCCAGCTCGTGGATATGTTAACTTCTCAGGAATCGCCCAGAAGCTTCCTTTTTCTTACTAAATGGATATTGCTCATCTCTTCATACAATCAAATCTGATAATTGATAGAGGTAGAAGATTTGATCGATATCGAGGTCAGTTGAGATCGGACATGTGAGAATTGGGTTCTTTCTATCCGTTGGAACATGAACGTCTTGGGAAGTATTGCTTAAGATGTCGTAGGAGTCGGGTAACACTATTCCTCATGTTCTTCCCTCTTCGATCGTCTGATGATAATTACAACTGCCACAATGATCATCGTGATAACTGCCATTGCAGAAGATACCATAAAAGCGATACCGCTTCCACCCTTTTCGGCCTCTTCATCGTTGTCATAAGAGGTGATCTTGATACTCTCGTGGAACTGGCAGAGTATCTCTTTGCTGCAAGGACAGAAGAACTTTTTCCCGATGAAGTAGAGAGATATGACCATGGTGTCATTGCCATCTTCGGGTATCCGGAAGAGCTCCCCTGTCTTTGAATCTTTTAGCTCCCCGTGGTAACTGAAGTTGAAAGAGATCTTCCCCCTTATGTCGGTCAAGGCCCTTGTCGAGTTGGTATATGGTCCAAGTGTGATATTGAAGTAGACGAGACCATACGTAACAGCTTCGATCTTTGCTGCATCCCTACCAGAGACCTGGAAGATGAATTCGATATCCCTGATCTCATCTTCGTATATGTCGATACGTCCGTCAGGTGGCACATCGACATCCATTGCTCCGATGAACCTGTTCTTGATCTCGGTTTCCAACCATATCTGAAGACCGGTAATGCTCTCGCAGTACAGATGGGAGCCATCCTCGTTATTCCCATTCAACGGATCGAAGCATATTATCAATTCAGCGTTCCCATATTCTATCCCGGATGGAAAGGTGGAGGTTGATAGGTGAAAAAACCCGATACCTTCCTTATCGTTCCCTGTCATCGGTCTTCCGATGATGTAATATTCTCTGGACCAGTGGATGTAGATGACGATCTCACGATCGTTTATCCCGGTCCCCAGGAAATCGTCTACGAGGTAGCCTTCAACAACTATTCCATCTCCTTTTTGGATCCTTTTTGGAGGATCGATAAGGTCTATTCGAGTCTCTCTCTTCCTGAACATTGAAAGGGCGTGGGAATATGAGGGGAGATAGGCGTCATCGGGAAGATATCGAAATCCAGATGAACCGTTAGGGAATTCCTTTGATCCATTGAAAACAGCAACGATCGATAGTATGGATCGTGATATGTTATCCTGCCAGTTTGGGAGGGAACAGGTACCGTTCTCATCCGTATTGACCGATGCTATCAGGGTCCCATGATCGAAGATATCAACCGGGTCAGGTCTTCCGGAGATACTGATCTCGAATCCGTATATGTCAATGGTCCGGTTCGAAATTCCAATGCCTTTTTCATCGA
>JAYEPK010000336.1:0-2896 GCA_034723935.1 Thermoplasmatota archaeon | reverse complement strand
ACCGACTCATACCGAACGACAAAGGTAATAAAGATACAAGGCACCGACTTCAGATTCGTTCAGAGGGGGAAGAACCATTTCGACAGGGGGATCAGGATAGAGAATGGGATACGGTATTCTCTCCCCGAGAAAACCATTCTTGACCTCGCATACAGGAGCTATCTTAATACCAAGAAAAAGGAGATGTACCTCTTCCCCATACGCGAATACAGGGAGAGCGTCAACCTGGAACGGCTGAGGGAGTACCTTAACTCCTATCCTCCCGGCTTCAAGGAGGGTGTGGAGGAGAGCATATGAGCGAGCTCAAGGATTTCCTTTATCGGCTGAACCATGAACTGAAGCCCAGGCGACCGGATATCATAGAAAAGGATTACCACCTGCACAGGCTGCTCCATGCCATCTCCCATGACCGATACCTCTCCAGGAACATGGTTTTCAAGGGAGGCACGTGTCTTGTAAAAGCACACACGGATTACTACCGTTTCTCGGAGGACCTGGACTTCACCTGGGGAGACATCAGTATCTGGGATGGAAGGATGCCCAGCCAGATCCGGAAACGGTGCTCCAGGGAGATAGACACCATCATCGAGCATCTGGGTGAGATCGCTGACGATCTCGGATTGATGTTCGATGGAGATAAATCGGACAGGGGACAGATAATTATCGGCGGTGGTGGAAGGATGCCCCGATTCTACCTCTCTTACACCTCTGTGATCACCAACGCAATAGCAAAGGCCAAAGTGGATGTGAATTTCGTGGATAGGACGCTCTATCCCTATCAAACAAAGTATCTCAAGAGCTACCTCAAAGATTACAGGAATAAGGAGCTGGCGTTGTTGTTCAGGGAGGAATACAACAGCTATACCTCACCGATAACCATGGAATGTTATGCCCCCATGGAGATATACACTGACAAGTGCAGGGCAGCCATGACGAGGATCGCATACAAGCTCCGCGACATCATCGACATATACATGCTGGAGGAACAATATGGGTACACCATACAGGAATACAAAGCCCCCATCCTTGAGAAGACAAGGTTCATGCTTGATCTCTATACCAAATACCGGAAGAACATGGAGACCACGAGACTGCCCGATGCGGGTGACATCACACGGGAGGAGCTCAACCTTCTGATAATCGAAATGCCTGAAAAGTTGGAGAAGAACATACAGAGGATACATGACCAGATAAACCTGATCAAAGGTGAGATGATATGACGAGAGGTAAGGGGGTATCTCACCCGGATCACATTGAACGAGGCTTCTTTCACCCTCGTCCTTGCGTTCATATCCGCACTTAGAAACCATGGGTCGTGATGGATGAGAGAGTTGATCGCATCTCTTTCCAGGTCGATCTTCGGGACAGTGGCTATGGGTCGAACATTCATAAAACTGAAAGTTTTATGTGTGTGTTTGGAAAATGTAATTTTCCACACATAAGAAAATGCATTCGCATTCTCTGATATTCTACCAATCTACGATTGGTCAAACAACATGGGACAACGTTGGATTGGTGGTTTATATAGCGGTTCCATACCTGCTGCAACCATTGATGAACTCCATCAGGGACCACTACTTGATCCCACGTTCCTTCTTAATACCGTAAATGATCTCCTTGGATGAGAACGTGTTGTTCTTGTACGAATAACGTTTGTCAACCGACGTTTATCGTGTACGAGTGAAATGACGTTGCTCGTTAAACGGTCATGCAACGTTGCTCGTGATCGGTTTATATATCAACTGACGTTGCTCGGGATGGGAAAATGATTAGGTGAAAGCGGTAATAGAATATTGAAAGATAAGTTACTGGCCAGACATATAACTGACGTTAACTGGACACGAGCAAAGTTTGTTATTGGTGGGATTATTCGAAATTGCCGTTCTCCCCGTTCCATCAACATGTTCAAATTCAGAAACATTCACCTTGTGTACTTGAGGGGCCCTTCATCCTGAACAATATGCTGTTGGTGTGGCAAGTTCTAAAATAAGTGATGAAGAACCCCTCGCGAGGATCGATCCCCGCATAGCAGGAAGATCATCGATCTTCCTTATACGTGGGCAAGTATACCCCCGCATCCGCAGTTATTCCTGTGGACCGTTATAATTGTCACCGTCTTATTGGCATTCATTTTCAAGGATATGATCCCCATGCAAAGTCATTGATCGAAGCCCTACAGGAAGTTCTTGAATTCGAACCATTCAAGAAAGAGATCCCGAAAAATACGGTGAAAAAAAATAAAAGAAATATGTGTTAACTGACGTTTATCGTGTGCGATAAAATTTCTAAAACAACTTTGGTCGTTATAGTCACGAACTCAACGTATTGTACTTTTCATGTTCGTGATATCGACATTGGGTAAAACTACGACATCTTGCCGATCTTTACCCAATGAAGATGCTCGCAGAACCGGAGTCCGAAGGAACCGATTCTGCTAGAGTCTATGTGTCGAATACGTATCCATAAGTTCTAAAGGTTAAATATTCGACTATAAATGGTCATGCAACGTTGCTCGGGATCGGCATATACTAAGGTAAACGATAAATAAAAAGATTTTTCCTTATGCTAAGCTAAATTATATATATTATAAATTATAGTTTAGTGTCAATGAAAGGTGAAAAGCGGGAAAGGATCATACGAATACTCCTGGATGATCCGGATGGGAGCCTGACTGCATACAAGATACATAAAAAAGCAGATTGTTCAGAACAATGGGTTGGTTCCTTTTTAAGGAAATTGAGATCGGTGGATCTTGTTGATGGAACCAGAGTTACAGATATCATAGGTTTGTACAAACACTGGCTTATGATCCGCATACTTCCGAAATATGCGGATTATCATCTTCAGAAGGATCCCTTGGAGATCATTGGAAAGATCTCACTTCCGTATGCATTGA
>JAYEPK010000335.1:0-2903 GCA_034723935.1 Thermoplasmatota archaeon | reverse complement strand
AAAGGACGGTCACAGGGAAAGGACATGGGACGGATGCCTTTTAAGAGAGTTCACCGCAGTAGCAGGCGGAGAGGTCTTCAGGGACTCTGTCAAAGAAAGGTACCGGCACAGATACTACAGGAAGGGAATGTATCTTCCGATGAGGAACGGGTTCGTAGCCTGTGTGGGGTGTGGAAGATGTGCCACCCATTGCCTGCCGGACATAGCAGACCCACTTGAAGTTATGAACATCCTTGCTTCCTATTCAATGCATGAGAAATGCGAGATACCCATCCCCGATGTTAAGCAAAACGGCATCACGGACGACCTGCTGATCCCGGAGCCAGCTACGATCATGAAGAAGGAAAAGCAGACCGAACTCGAGACCCTCTATGAGATCAAGCTCGACAGCGGCAGGGAACTCGGGCACAAACCCGGACAGTTCGTCGAGGTTTCGATCTTCGGTGTCGGGGAGGCACCGATATCAATATCATCTTCACCCGGTGGAGAGACATTCGAGCTTCTGGTCAGGAGGATCGGTGATCTCACGACAAAACTGGAAACCCTGAACGTTGGTGATAAGATAGGTATCAGGGGACCTTTCGGAAACGGTTTCGATGTGAAGGAACTCGAAGGAAAGGAACTGCTTTTCGTCTCGGGGGGATGTGGTCTTGCTCCAACAAGATCACTTATCGAATACGTTTTCGAACATCGGGATGATTTCGGAAAGGTCACGATATTGTACGGATGCAAGGATCCGGATGCTATCCTTTTCAACGATGACCTGAAAAAATGGCACGATCAGAGGGATACCGTTCTGAAAACAACCGTGGACAGCTGTCCGGACGGACAGTGCTGGGACGGGAATGTCGGGGTTATCACCACCCTGATCCCACAGGTGGAATTCGATCCCGTGAATACCATAGGAATAATCGTGGGACCGCCCGTAATGTACAAGTTCGTGATCAGGGAGTTCAAGAAAAGGGAGATACCGGATGAGAACATCATAGTCTCCCTTGAGAGGAGAATGAAGTGTGGTGTCGGAAAATGCGGTCACTGCCAGATAAACGGCATCTATGTCTGCCTGGAGGGACCGGTATTCAAGTACAAGGATATCAAAGATGTTCCGGAGGCATTATAATGAAACCTAAGGTAGCTTTCTTCGATTTCGCCAGCTGCGAAGGGTGCCAGCTCCAGGTCGTGAACCTGGAGGAAAAACTTCTGGACCTCATCGAGGTCGTCGAGGTCGTCTCATTCAGAGAGGCCATGAAGGAGCATTCCGACGATTACGACATCGCTTTCATTGAAGGTTCGATCCAGAGACCAATGGATGAGGATAGGCTCAAGAAGATCCGTGGAAACGCGAAGATCCTTGTCGCGATGGGTGCCTGTGCATGCATCGGCGGGGTCAACAGGCTGAGGAATGAATGGTCGGTGGAAGAGGTGAAAAAAGAGGTCTACAAGGATGCTGATATCAAAGGGAACCCACTTTTCGATGTCTTCCCGACGAAGGCCGTAAACGAGGTCGTCGATGTTGATTTCTACATACCTGGATGCCCGATCGATAAGAACGAGTTCACCAAGATCGTATCCCAGATAGCGATCGGCAGAACACCCAGACTCCCGAACTATCCTGTCTGTGTCGAGTGCAAGAAGAACGAGAACATTTGCGTCTTCGAGCTGGGAAAATTCTGCCTTGGACCAGTTACAAGGGCCGGATGCAATGCGATCTGTCCCTCATTTCAGGACGGATGCGAGGGATGCCGGGGATTCCTGGACGATCCAAAGATGGAAGCCCAGAAGGATGTCCTCAGGAAGTACGGGATCAAACTCGATGAAATGATGAAAAAAATGAACATGTTCAATTACAGAAAGGGGGTGTATTGAATGACCGAGGACGTGAACATCCATGTAAAACATTTGACCAGGGTGGAAGGGCATGGAAACATTATCTTCAACACCAAGAACGGAGAGGTTTCCAACATACTGTGGGAAGTTGACGAGGCTCCGAGGTTCTTCGAGGCCTTTGTCAGGGGAAAGACCTACCAGCAGCTCTCCCACATTACTTCCAGGATCTGCGGCATTTGCTCCATCGGTCATTCCATTGCTTCGCTTAGAGCTACAGAAGCAGCCATGAGTGTGGAGATCACAAAGCAGACCGAGCTTCTCAGAAGGTTGGCTCTCCACGGTGAGGTCCTCCAGAGCCATTCACTTCATGTTGGCTATCTCGTAGCACCCGATCTGCTTGGAGCTCCATCGGTAGTTCCCCTGGTGAAGACCCACAAGGATGCTGTGATCAAGATAGTGAGCCTGCATAAGTTTGCCAACTATCTCTCTGACCTTACCTGCGGAAGGACCATTCATCCGATCACGCTCGAAGTTGGTGGATTTACAAGCATTCCTACCGAGAAAGAACTCGTTGCGGTCAGGAAGCAGATAGAAGATACGCTGGAAGTGACGAGGGAGGTCGCAGGCATCGTCCTTGCCAACGCACATAAACTACCTGACTTCCACAGGGAGACCGAATTCCTCGGACTTACAGCGGATGATCACTATGCATACTACAAGGGTGACATATCATCAACCGATGGAGGTAGGTGGCCTGCAGAGGAATACCTCCGTCTCACCAACGAATTTGTCGTCCCGCAATCGACGGCAAAGTATTGCAAGCATAACAGGGATTCCTACATGACAGGTGCCCTTGCAAGGTTAAATATCAACTACAAGCAACTTTCCGATGAGGCAAAAGGTGTGGCCGAGATGTTCAATCTCCAACCCGTTTGCCACAATCCATACATGAACAGTGTGGCACAGCTGGTTGAGATCGTGGACTGCCTGGTCGATTCCACCAGGATCATCGATGAGCTCCTTTCGGATGGCCTTAAGAACGAGACCAATGAGGTAGAGATCAAAGCTGGGCGAGG
>JAYEPK010000334.1:0-12280 GCA_034723935.1 Thermoplasmatota archaeon | reverse complement strand
TACGGGGAAGAAGCAACTCTTGATTTCGATTTATATCCAAAGACAGAGATCTACGAGATAAAAAGGGCTATTGCATATCTGATAGATCAGATCTTTGCATTTATCATTGTAATTTTATTTTCCCTTCTCCTCAAAGGAGGCGACCTTTCATTTGTTACATGGATCATTATCATTGTACTTTCCGGTGGTTTGAATGTTCTTATAAAGGTGATAGGTGAAGGAATGATGGGATCATCCATCGGCAAGGCCTTTCTGGGACTCAGGGTTGTAGATGCCCATGGTCAGGTTACAGTTGGTGAATCCCTTACAAGGAACATACTTTGTGTGGTTCCGATACTACTCCCTGTATTGGATTATATGATAGGTCAAGGTTCGTCTGATGATAAAAGACAGAAATTTACCGATAGCCTGTCCGGGACGCTCGTTGTCGAGGATCTTCCACCGGAACCTGAAGAGCCCAGACCGAGATATAAACAGATAAGGGTCGAACCGTCACCACCAAAAGAAAAAGTAATGCTTGGCTACAGGAACGTAAGGAGAGGGAATTGCCCCAATTGTGGAGCACCTTACAGAGTAGTTGATGCGGATGACAAAACTTTTTCAGGTCTATGGAACTACAGATGCACATGGTGCAATCATCTTATCACTGAGGAAGCGAACAGGTTCGGGAAACGAAGGAGTTAAGGAAAGAATAAGTATCCTCTCCCGGATGATGCACCGTGAAACCATCATGTGATAGATGTGACAAGAGACCAGTGATATTCCTAAGATACAGCGGGCAGCATCTTTGTGCGGATCATTTTCTGGACCTTCTGAGAAGAAGGGTTAAAAAGGAGATCAGGAACCAGGGCACTATTTGGAAAAAAGATAGGATAGGTGTTGCTCTTTCCGGAGGAAAGGATTCTGTTCTACTTTTAAAGCTATTAAGCGAGATCGTTGAAAAGACGAGTGGTAAAGAAGTTATTGCCTTCACGGTGGATGAGGGAATATCAGGCTACAGACCTTCTTCCATAGAAATATCAAAGGATCTTGCAAGAGAACTTGATATTGAATGGAAACTCACATCCTTCAACGAACTGTTCGGGATGGAACTGGATGAGATGCTCAGGAGAACAGAAATGGGACCTTGTACTATTTGTGGGATATTGCGAAGGCAGGCCCTTAACAGGGCCGCACAGGAAGCAAAAGTAGATGTTGTGGTTACAGGTCATAACCTTGACGACATGGCCCAGACGGTCCTGATGAATGTCATGGCGGCAGATGTTCGGAGATTGGCACGACTCGGTCCTCATCTCGATCCGATACCTGGTTTCATACCACGGTCCATGCCTCTTAGGACCACACCGGAAGCGGAAACATACCTAGCTTCCATGCTTCTTCGTCTTCCTTTGCACGAACTTGAATGTCCCTATGCTGGAACTGCGAAGAGAGGACAGTTCAGGGATCTTCTGATGAAAGCAGAAGAGGATACTCCCGGAACAAGACATAGTTTGCTTCGTTTCCATGAACAGATTGGACCTTTGATCCCAAGAGGAGGTGCCGAGGTATTTCCGTGCAAAAAATGCGGAGAGCCTGTTGTGAACCCTTCAGGGGATCCCGTTTGCAAGGTCTGTTCGCTGCTTGAAGAATTGGGGGTGTGATAATAAAGAGACGGCATCTTGAGATTCTCCTTTCTTCATTAAAGGATGTTGGTGCACCGAAGGCGGACCTGGAACAGTACAGGACACCTTCCAGTATTGTCTGCGATATTCTTTATGAAGCTCTTGTTAGGGGAGATGTCGAGGGGAGGACGGTTATGGAACTCGGCTGTGGCGGGGCTCCTTTTGCCATTGGAGCATCCTTGCTTGATCCCTCCAAGGTATGCGGGGTCGATATAGACCCTGCTTCTTTGGAGACCGCACGATCGAACGTATCGATGGCTGAAAAGAAAATGAAAAGGGATATAGAAATACACTTTCTGGAAGCTGACATATCCGATCCTTCAGTGGAGCTTCCCCAGGTGGATACCATTTTCATGAACCCTCCCTTCGGGGCCCAGAAAAAGCACGCTGACAGGCCTTTCGTCGAAAGGGCCGTTGCCTCCTCGAAGACCACTTATTCCATTCACAACGGCAATTCCGTGGATTTCCTGAAGAAGTTATCGACATCTCTTGATGCAAAGATGGAGCTGCTTTTCAAAGCCAAAATGGTGCTCCCCCATATGTACAGTTTTCACAGGAAGGAAAAGGAGAAGATTGGAGTTGTAATTGTTAGATATCATTGAAAGGTCGATTCTTCTGGTCTTTATAAAACAGACGAATTGGACCGGTCAGGAGGAAGGTCCACACCTGGAACCGAGTTGGATGAATTCTGCAGGAATCACGTGTGGACCTCTTAGCTGTGCAGTGACCGACGAGGAACTAAATCCAACGGTCAAGCCAAATAAAAAAAAGGCATAATATAAACTTATTTGCCGTTGATCATCAGATAATAACCAGGATTTTCGAGATAACGTCATAATTGACGTGAGAAGAACCCTGTGGGATTCGTTCAACTTCATATTCCCATTCACGGTCATTCCATCCTCCTTCTCATCGCAAGTACCAACCCTCCACCAAATCCCAAAACAGTATACGCACCCATCATGATCAGGCCGAGCACGGTGTCCGGCTCGCTCAATGACCCCATGCCCCTGCCAGGGCCAAACGTATCGGAGGTGACATCGAGAACGGTGGTTATCAGATCTCCGGAATATGTCAGAATGAACCAGGGTTCGACACCTGCTGCGTTCATGATCATGGATATGATGGGGAATATCATCATTATCAGAAAGAACCCAACCAGTGACGACGTGATCGACCTCTTCATGAAGCTGGAGAATAGATAGATCACACTTACTATCGACGTCGAGTAGAGCAGTGCGATAAGGAAGGAATAGACGCCCTCGATGGGCAGTTCGGCGATGCCGTATATCACCACCACCGAGATCGATGTTACAAGGTAATATACACCCACCGAGAGCAGCACGGGGATAAGGGCAGCTATGAATTTTCCCACGAAGATGGTCCCCCTCCTCTGGGGAGTTGGGAACAGAAGCAACCCGGTTTTCTTCTCGAACTCACTGGATATCACGTCCCCTGCGAATATCGCGGCGACGATAACGATGAGCATATCCACAAACCCCAAATTGTTGTTGAAGAATGCGATCCCGGTATCCGGGAAATCCCCTCCGACCATGAAGGGTAGAAATGAGAATATGAGGGCAATGAACAAGGATATTCCGACCGCCATGGCAAACCTCTTCCTGCGGAAGTGTTTCCTCATCTCGAACTTGATCGTAAGCCAGATCTTGTGAGCATCGTCCATGGCATCCTTCTCGAAATTTCCCACTAGTTCACCCCCTTCTCATCTCCCATTATGGAGATGTAAAACTCTTCCAACCCCCCTGAACCGGGAGTAAACGAATACAGGGGAAATCCCGCTGTTATCATATCCTTGAGGATGGACCGGCCGGTCTCTGGCAGGCCATCATAATATATGCTCATACCCCCGTTTTTCCTCTCCACTCTTGCGACTCCTTTAAAGGTATTGATAGAGTGGATGGACCGATCGTCCAGGTGGTTTATGAACGAGACATCGATCCTCTTGATGGAGGCCTTCTCCTTGATCCTCTCAATGGTGTCATCTTCCACGATCTTTCCGTTATTGAGGAAAATGACCCTGTCGCACGTGTCGCTCACCTCCGAGAGAAGATGCGAGCTCATGAGAACACTTTTTCCCTGTGCTCCGAACCTCCTCACAAGTTCTCTGACCTCTTTGATCCCCTTTGGGTCCAGTCCGATCACGGGCTCGTCCAAGATTATGATCTCGGGGTCGTGGAAGATCGACTTGGCTATCATCAGTCTCCTCTGCATCCCGGTGCTGAAGGACCCAACCTTATCATCCACCGACCTTGAGAGTTTGACCTCCTTCAGAACCTCGACGATCCTGCCCTCGATATCCTTTTTCCTCATTCCGTAGACCCTGCCGAAATATGTCAGGAGTTCCCAGGGTGTAAGATAGTCATATATTCCCGGAACCTCGATAAGGGCGCCCACATGCTTAAGCGCCTTCTTGGGATATCTCTGAACGTCGATGCCCTTGATCTTGACCATACCGGCGGTGGGCTTGATCAAGTTTGTTAGCATCTTAATAGTGGTTGTCTTTCCAGAACCATTCGGCCCGAGATATCCGACGATCTCCCCCTTATCGATCTTTATCGATATACCCCGGAGGACCATTGGTCCTTTTCCGTACCGCTTTACGAGACTGTTGATCTCGATCGGGTAATCCATACTTGACATGAGTATTTATGAGTGGTTCGCATTTAAAATGATTTTACCAAATTCATACCCAAATTCATACCCAATCACTCCCGAGTTGTACGGTAGAAAATGATCAGTGCAATGAGTTCGAGGACATTAAGGAAAAATATCGGCCCTCCCGCACTGAACTGCCGAAATGTATTGATCACGATCAACCCCATCAAGAAGAATATCTGCTGAACAAGGAGGAATGCAACGAAGGTCAGCAGTCCTTTGGTGAATTTTGCCTTGATCTTCCGGTAATTGGAATGGAATATCCTAATGAGACCTATTAATAGAATGATATTGGCTATGGCCACCATAAAGGAGATAATGGTAATAATTATAGATGCAATTTCTAGGATGTCAGTCATTTTTTTCCTCCCTTTTCATTCCTCAGGCTTTCATTTCTACTTTTCCCCAATTTGTTCCCAAATTTCCTGGAAGTATTCGTAGTTCCTCTCCATTTCCGTAGATAGGAAATAGATCGCACCATATTTCTTCCTGTTCATGATGGTGATAATTCCGTTCTCATCCAGAACCCTCAGATGGTGCCTAATGGTCTTGTAATCGAGATCCAACCTATTTGTAAGCTGATTAGCATTGGCCGGTCTATCATTTAAAGAATTAATGATAGAAGCGCGGGTGAGGCCGCCTTTTGACCCGGCTATCAGCCACCAGAGAAGTTTCTTCATCCACACAACTCATTAAATTTTCGATATACCACCTGGATACATTGTTGAATAGATACGTTTTTTCCGACAAATGGGGGTGTCCACTATAAAACAAAAGCTAAAATTTTGGATTATGACGCCAGATCACATATATAATGGCCAATGAAAAGGATGTTTTCATGATGATCCTTTGTAATTTTATCTTGTACTAGCCTCGATCGATAGAAATCCAAATACTCAAAGGAATTATCGAGCGGATTTCAATGCGGAAACGGCCCACGACTTTAAGCTGAAATATAGCAAAGTGGACCGGTCGGGGTCTAAACCCCTATCTCCATCAAGAAGACATTTTTCTTATCATCCTTCCTACCAATGGATATCATGTTTTTCCCATCTTCCATATCAGTATTAAAGAGTTCAAGTTCCTGGCCCTCGAACACCTCTGCCATGAATGAGATATGAAAGGATCTGATCTTTGGTATGATCATTTCCGCTTTCCGGGCACCATCGATCGCCCATTTCACATATTCGGTATTGTTCACATGTCCGTTGGAATCGATCGAATGATACGGGACGATAATGTCCATTATGGATATTCCCTTATCAGAAGCTTTCAACCTACTCATATCCGGAAAATTCCTTTTTGATCGGTATGGGGTATTCTTCATGACGTCCCTCATCATCACGGGCATCTTGTTTAACATGGAGAGAACCATCCACGAGGAACTAGCCCTGAACAATTCCCTTCCATCGCTCCCCTGGGCAAGGAACTCTCTGTAAGCCTTCAAAGTATCATTGCCGGAAGGCCAGGTATACAAGGTCACATCCTCTTTCCAGGTGGGAAGATGATCGATACCTGCATGAAGATCTGCTAGGACCCAGATGCAACTATTCTCTATCATCCACTGCTCACCAAACCCCATCTCTTCTGCATGGATCGAAGCAGCTTCCTGCATATGTTGCATCATTGAATGAAGGTTCAAGTATCCATGAGGAGCGCAGTGATAGGTCTTTACCTTGAACTGGTATTCCTTCACAAGCATCTTGTGGTCCCCGCTAATCGACCATTTGCACATCAAAAGGTGTTCCTTATTGAACTTATCCCATCATGAATGGTAGGAATCTGTGGTAAGATTAAATATGGGTCATACTCTTCACCTCTTCAGGTGCAGTGATATGCCGACCTCTGAATTCAAAGCCAGGATGGCCAAAGGCGGGATGGCCTTCAAGAACCAGGATTACCACAAGGCACTTGAAGAATACAACAAGGCCTTGAAGGAAGATGATATAAGTCAAGAGGCCTGGTATAACAAGGCTCTGACAATGCAGAGCCTGATGAGGGAAGAAGAGGCTGTTGACGCTTACAAGAAATCCATAAAGGAAGATAAGAAATTTGAGAAGGCCTGGACGAACCTGGGAGCTCTTCTTGGTCAGATGGGCGAGCCCAAGGATGCTATGAGGTGTCTTGACAAGGCCACTGACCTTGATAATAAATGCCTTGAAGCCTGGTTCAACAAAGGCATACTGCTTGCAAAGTACGGCAGGACCGATGATGCTCATATTTGTTTCGATGCTGTTCTGAAGCTCGATCCGAAAGATACTGAATCCATGTACAACAAAGGCGTTATGTTGGAAGCCCAGGGGAAAAAACAGGAATCCGAAACCTGGTATGAAAAAGCTTTGTCGGAGAGGGTCTCCATTGATGAGGAAGCGTACAAGAGGTATTCTGTGGACGTTTTCTCCATGCATGATCTCGATGAAGAAGGAAGGGTGGTCAGTGATATAGAATGGCTTGACAGAGGGTCAAAGTTTCAGCTTGACAATGATATAGACAGAGCCGTTTTTTGTTTCAACAAGGCGCTAGAGCTGAATCCAGAGAACCCGGATGCCTGGTTTGCATACGGAAATGCCATGCATCAGGTATTCAAACTGGAAGAATCTCTTGAATGCTACAAAAGATCACTTCAGCTAAGACCAAAGAAATCCGAGACATGGTACAACATGGGAAACGTGTTTATGGACCTGAAGAAGCTTCACAAGGCGATCGAGTGCTTTGACAAGGCACTTGCTCTAAATCGGAACAAATGGGATGCACTTGCGAACAAAGGCGCGGCATTGAAGAACCTTGGTCGGATCGAAGAGGCCATAAGTGTCTACGAAAGGGTAATAGATCACAATTCCAAGAACGCACTTGCTTGGTTCAATCTGGGCAATTCATATGATGCTCTGGGGAAATTCAGAAAGGCCATTCAGTGTTTTGACAGGGCCCTATCCCTTGAACCAAAGAACTCTGAATTCTATTACAACAAGGGTGTTCTTCTATACGAGAAGGGGAGATTGATAAGGGCAAAGGAAGCATTCGAGAAAGCATTGGCCTACAATCCTAACTTCGTAGAGGCTGCCATGGCACTTGATGATATCATGAAGGATATTCGTGGATGATCATTGACCGCTTGGAATTAGTTTGACCATCTACCTGTCAGGTAAACCCTTGTAGACCCTTTATCAATGTAGAATGCACATAGAGAAAAGAAAAAAAGAGTCCGCCCCTGTGGACGGACCCCTTGTTCAAATTCGAAAAAGTTCACTTGGAGAGCTTTCCCTTTTTACCACATTGCGGACATGTTATTACAATAGGTCTTTTTGGTGATTTCACAAGGATCTTTTCACCACATCCAGAGCATTTCACAATTTTTGGTTTGTATTTTGGCTCGTCTTCGTCTGTGTCCTTTGGCTTCTTCTTTATTTTCTCTTTCTTCCTTACAGTGAATTCATCCTCTTCATCTTCTTCCTCTTCTTCTTCGACGATAACGGCCTTTTTCTTTTTCTTCTTCATCTTCTTGATGGGTATCTCTTCTTCTTCTTCTTCCTCATCGATGATTGTCTTCCTCTCCTTTTTCCTGGATGTCCTTTCCAGTTTATCCTCGAGAACGCTTATCCTCTCCTTGAACTCGGCGATCTCTTCATTATGGTCATCTACAGACATGAGGGCGCCCCTCCTGTCTTCGAAGTTCTCAATATCATCTTTGAGCTTTGATTTTTCATTTTGGACGGTCTTGAGTTCACTATCAAGTTCCCTCTCTTTTTCCAGGATCTTTCTTTTTTCTTTTTCAAAAAGCTTTTTATCGTTCTCAATGTCCTTTTTATCGGCCATCAGGTCATCTCTTTTCTTGTCGATGTTCATCTGTTCCTTCAGGATCTGATCCCTGTCGGATTTGATGGATTTTTCCTCGTCCCTGAACTTGCTGTCCTTGTTTTCAAGTTTGCTTTCCCAGGTTTCGAGCTTCTCTTTTCCTCTCTCGTATTCTCTGAACTCCACCCGGAACTTGTTATAGCGTTCCTGGAACTCGTCCCATTCCTTCTCATGCTGTTTACGTGTAGAGTTGAACTCGTCGAAATCTTCCTGGAAAACCTCCCTCTTTCTATCGATGGAGGCATTCTCCTTGTCCAGCATCTGCCTTTCCTTTTTAATCGTGGACTGCAGTGTTTCAATTTCTTCCATCTTTTCCTTGAGCAGGGTCTTTTCATCGTACAATTTATTTTCTCTGTTATCAAGGAGATTTCTATCTTCTTTTATGCTATTCTTCTCCTTTTCGATTTCTGCTTTTTGATCATCGAAGGTCTCTTTTTCGGTCTCTATCTCCTTTTTCATGTTCCGGAACTCGTCCCTTTCTTCTTCAAGTGATCTCATTTCCTTAAGGAGATCTTCTCTTTTTTCCATTAATTCCTTTCTTTCTCTTTCAAGTTTTGATTCTCTAATTTCAAGATCTTCTTTGTCTGACTGCATGGATGTCATGTTGGCCTTAACGTAATTCTCCATCATGTTCAGAACTTTTCCTTCCTCACCCAAAAGGTCTTTCCTGAGTTTATGGATCTTGTCATATGTCTTCTCGATAATCCCCTTGCTTTCAAGAGCCACTTTCATCTCTTCATCGAGACGGTATCTGTTGACATCATCGATCTCTTCCATTTCCTCTTCAGGTTCTTCTTCAATTTCAACCTTTTTCTTGGGTTTGATCTTGATCTCTTTTTCTTCGGGTTCTTCATCGTCCAGAAATTCTACCTTTGACTTCCTGGGTTTTTTCTTCTTGTTAAGAACCTCGAAATCATCGCCTTCATCATTCGACCATTCTACCTTCGCCTTTTTTGGCATCATTTTCACCCCTTAAAAGATATTATCATCTTAAGCAGTTGAGCAATGGGAATTTAATATATCTGCTTTTCTTTGAAATTAGATTCAAAACCTAGTAAATAATGAAATTTTTCCCCAAAACCCATGTTCTGTGATTCAACCATGTCGATGGAAAATCTTTTGTTCTCACAATGCATCTACTGCCAAAGGAGTGTGGGAACCTTTGGAAATGGATGGGAAAGAAGGGCATGCATCAGAGGAGAGAAAGAAAAAAAGGAAAATGAGCAAGGGGTATTACAAAGTTGATCTGGGAGAAGATCCACTTGTAGAGATCGGGTCCGAGATCCAACCCCTGATCGATGAAAAGAACGGATATCTCGTTCTGGGAAGAAGCTCTTCATCCCATAGAAAGTGGAGTAAAAAGGGTCTTTTGGAAATTGGAGCTGTCGGAGAGCATCAAAAAAATGTTAAGGACCTAGTTGGTAAGAAGGTCTTCCTTGATGCTGCTTTTCCACATATCATATTCATCTGTGGAAAGAGAGGAAGTGGTAAATCATATACTCTTGGAATATTTGCCGAGGAGCTTATAAGATCATCGATCGGAGTTGGTGTCATACTGGTAGATCCTATTGGCATATTCTGGTCTCTTAAAATGGAGAACAGTTCCAAGAGGGAAGTTGAGGCCTTGGAGGACTGGAACCTATCACCAACTTCATTTCCCGAAGTCAAGGTCCTTGCACCAGGAATGGAGAATGATGATATACCTTCAAACTGCGATGGTCATTTTTCTATAGGGGTTGCGGAGATGGCTCCTGAGGACTGGTGCCAGCTATTCGGTATGGATCGTTTCAAGACACAGGGACTGCTTGTAGGTACTGCTGTTGATATTGTCAGGAGAGGGTATCAGGCAATGGTAGATGACACCGAGATCGACATCCCAGGAAAGGATAGATACTATTCCATAGGGGATATTATTCAGTGTATGGAGACATCTACTCTGCTGACAAGTAAGACCGGGGGCTTCAACCTTCAAACAAGGAGATCGGTGATAGCCAGGTTCCAGGCTGCATCAAACTGGGGTCTTTTCAGTGTCGATGGGACTCCATTGAAGGAACTCACATCCTCAAACAGGGCAACAGTTCTGGATATAAGTGATCCAAACATAGGTGATGCAAAGAGAAGTCTTTTGACCGGAATAATCGCCAGAAAGATACTCGAAGGAAGGATATATTCAGCCAGGAAGGAGGAAGATGGCAACCTTGATGATTCGGATCCTGAGAGCATCCCGCTTACTTGGCTATTGATCGATGAGGCACACATCATCCTTCCACATGGTAAGCAAACTCCTGCTACAAAGGCCTTGATAGAATATGCCAAACAGGGAAGAAGACCTGGATGTGCTCTTGTCCTTGCGACTCAGAGACCTGCATCAACCAGCGATGAGATATTATCCCAGGTGGATTTATTGATAGGGCACAACCTCGCACTGGAAGATGATATGACGGCTCTTAGGAGGAGGGTCCCTGCAAAATTACCACCAGAATTTGCGAGTTCCGATTTTATCAGAGCTATACCGGTTGGAACAGCGATCATCGCAGACCAGAAAACCCAGCAGAGGTCTTTCTTGATGAAGGTTAGACCGAGATTATCACATCATGCGGGAAGTTCTGCAATGCCCAAAGCTTTCATGGAAAAAAGGAAGAAACGGAAAATCCCGATCACTGGCACATATGCCAGTGCATCAACGGGGGCCTCTACGATCAGATCGATGGAAGATAAGGGATCCAAAAATAAGGGTCAGAAAAGAAATGGTATGGAAATGAGAACGTCTCAAAAAGAGGAAGATATATCGAACTTTCCCTTGAAAGGTATCCCATGGGGTTCCTCCATCCTTGTTGAACACTGTGATAAAGAATCCTTGGAGGCAATTCTGGAAAGAATAGAAAAGCCATCTGGGATACTTCTGTTCTCGAGGGCACCCCCGTCAAATCTCATAATTCCTGAGGAGGTCCCATCAATATCCTTCTGGTTGTCCTCAACCCCTTCCGAGGGAACCATTCATCCGAAGAACCTACAGGATATCTCTATGGAGATCGATTCAAAGGTTTCGAACAAGAAGAACTGGATCATAGTTCTGGAGGGGGTCGAATATCTTTTTCACAACAATGGAATGGAAAATGTTCAAAGGCTTCTTGAGATCCTGCATGAAAAAGCTTTCCTTGGAAAACATCTTCTTTTGATAAGGGCTGATAACAATATTGAGAATAATTGCCTTGAGGCAGTATCAACAGAGATGGACCATACGATCCAGGGGCCAATAGTACGATCTGCCTCTGGTAAAACAAAGGAAGATACCCAGGCAGATGAACCATTGTCGAATGGTTCACTTTCTAGTAATGATCTTGAGTGGATGTGCGATGTGATGGGTATTCCTTCGGAAGGGAACGAATCTGACCTACTTGATAGGATAGTCAAGCATGAACTTGAAAGTAATATAGAAGATCCTGGAGAAAATAAAAAGAAAGACCCGACCAAGTTCGTTAAAGAAATGATAAGAGAATCGACCAACATGCGTGAAGAGAACGACAAGCTCAGAAAGAAGCTTGATGAACTTGAATACATGTTTTCATCACGGAAGAAGGAAAAAGAAAAAAGAGTGATAATAGAATGGGATGGCTCTGAAAGTGAAGAAAGGATAAAAGATCTTTTTACTGAGATATCCTCATTGAAGGAAAGAATTGGATCTATAGTGAGGGAAAGGGATGAGAAAGAAGGAGGCGATGCCTTCGAAAAGGTCCTTCGAAAGATGGAAGATGATAGGATCACCAACCTTGAGAAATTGACCAGGATAGAAGAGGTTATTTACGGAGAGATCGAAGGATTGAGGGAGAAAATGGTAGAGAAAGGGATGGCAATAACATCCACATCACCAGCAATAAAGAAGACAAATGGCAGTGCCAGGGTTGGATTAAAAGGTAAGAAGAAGATGAAGAATAGGGTAGTAAAAGAAGGGGTAGCAATTCCCGTTATTCCACCTTCTGTTGGAACAAATACCGTGACCATAAATGCCAGGAAAAAGTTGAAAAGATCCTTTTTCAGGGGTACAAGAGAAGTGATCTCCGATATCAAACCTTTTTATATCCCGATATATC
>JAYEPK010000333.1:0-2920 GCA_034723935.1 Thermoplasmatota archaeon | reverse complement strand
ATTGCTACCAGGGAAATAGAACCCCAGAACAAGACCTCCAGGGAATACGGGATGGATCTTCATGAACCTTCCATCGCTGTCGAAGAGGTCATTTCAACCCATCCTGACCTGCCGGAATCCAGGGTTATTCTGAAGGGACAACCCTCTCATATCATTCTCCAGCTGGGGATCAAGAACCTTGCGATCATCCCCTATTCCAACGTGTTGATAAGGAAGAAGATACCAGATCAGCTGAAGAATGTCATGTTCCCTGGAGATGCCGGTGAGGATGTGTCCATTGAGGACGGGGACCTGATCTGGAGGATACCGGAATTTCATCCTGGTGATATGAGGGTTCTCCGATACGAGGGTGATATCGATCCCAACGTGAACGATTCGATACCCACCGGAGACGTGGTGGTCGCTGCTCAGGGTGAGGATATCATCACCAATATCGTTGTGGACGATTTCAGGGCAATGTGCAAGAACATGTATTTCATAGAGGCCGATGAGACGGATGAACCCGGGGAATGGCTCTGCAAATTCGTTGTGGAGAACACCTCGGATATAGAGGTCGACATCATGAGGGTCGAGGTGAAGGACCCAGGCACTGGACGTGTTTTTCTGAACCTTGACCAACCAGGTTATTTTGTAAAACCCGGAGGTCGATGGGAATCAGATCCCTGGATGATCACCGGGGATGACAGGCCCAGTTTCATAAAGAACCTTGTTCTGAATGTCGTCCCGGGTCTTTCCAAGAACATCACCTTCCGTCTCCAGAAGGAGGGAGGCAGCTTCTATCCTGCTGCCATTTCCTTCAAGAAGAGCTTCAACAGGACCAAGGTCGAGGCCAAGAGGAGCACGGACATAACTGCAACTCTCACGATCGAGAACACAGGATACGCGGATATCGAGCAGGTCATCATCAGGGACACTCTCCCAAAGTATTTCCTGCCTCCTGATCTGAGCTCATTGACCGTTGAGAAGGCCGGTATCCCACTCTCGGATAATGTGGGGATACATGTTGAGCCAGATGAGGTGGAGCCCACCACTCCCCAGCAGTTCTACATACGTGTTGATGACCTCTCCAGATACGGAGGGTCGCTCAGGTCCGGAGAGCGCCTCGTGGTCAGATACACCTCAACGATATACCGTCCCGAACCCGACGAGAGGATAGAGGCACCCGCAGAGGTTGATTCCAGGACATACCTGCAGGGTCCGGTAATCCCCGGGGATGATACTGCAGGGGCGCCTGTGATAGACACCGTTCAGGTGCTGAGGAAGTTCTCGATCGGCAAATCCATTGAACAGGGATCCAATTCGGGAGAGTACCGGATCGAGCTCATGTACCGCAACAGGGGGAAGGATCAAGTTGCGGACCTTGTGATGAGAGATCTGATACCAGAGAACTTCACCGGATCAAATTACAGCCAGCAGCCCGAAGAGGAGGGAACGCCCGAGGGTGTCAATATACTGGAGTGGAAGATCCCGAGGATCGGACCCGGTGAGAACCTGATAATCTCCTATTCGATCAAGGGTGAAGGAGAATATCATGCAACGGATGCGCAGATATTCTACAATGGTTAGTTATTGACCGTCACTTTTTACCTGACAGATGGCCTTTACTTATTTGGACGGAGGTCTTATTGGTCCGGGTGGTGCCCTTCTGGGTGGGGCCCCTCTTGGAGGAGGTCCGTCCTTCTTCCCCGGATCATCTTTCTTCCGGATCCCGGGTGCCCTTCTTCTCCCTTGAAGTTCATCTTCGGATTCTTCCTCTCCCTTCTTCACCACCTTGGATATCAGATGTATCCCGAGATCGATGACAAATGGTGAAAGGACGATGACGATAAGAGAGATGATAAGGTTCTTCTGTGAGTTCGTGTGCCAGTCCTCTTTCCCCTCCATCCAGAGCTTGATGATCCCGAACCAGGGAAGTTCTCCGACGGACTTGCCTATGACCCACTCCTCCTTCACTGGCTCGATCCATGGGTCATCGAAATGGAATTGAGATGTCTGATCAACGTCATTGTTGTCATCCCCCTTTGTTATGTAACCTGAGTGGGGGTGTTTTTTTGTTTCGGGGTAATTATTGTAAAAGCTCGATAATATCTTTCCAAGGTTGATCTCGATATCCCTGAAGTTCGGCCATTCATAGTCCTTGATCGAGACCTTATTCTTCTGGTTGAATAGACCCATGGAGGGCAGGTCATAACTTCCACCGGTCAGGTTGCCCGGATCGTAATGGGTCTCGTTGAACTCCAACCAGATAACTGCTCTGTGGATGATGGCGGTCCTTTCCTCGTCACCGTTGGGTCTGAAGATTATGACATCGCCGTAGGAAGAATAGGTCCTATGGTCTTCCAGCGTTCCATCGTAATATGGGGTGATATGTTCCTCTCCCATCTTCTTGACGAAGACCAGGTCCCCTGTGTCGATCGCTCCAACAGAGGATGCCTCTTCGGAATGCTCCATGGAGCCCGACTGGACAACGACCAGAGGAGGCCAGTTCCCTGTATATGTGAAAAGGGCTCCGATGATTATTAAAAGAACGATAACCGCTGCCATGAGATCGAATAGAAAATTTCTCCCTTCTTCCAAGGCCCTCTTTTTCATCGTAGGCTTTTGCTCCTCATCAGGCTCTTTCTCCCTTGTGCGTATCCTTTGCCTTCTTCCATCGGGATCGTGCCTTCTTGAGGGCCGCGGCGCGGGGGGACACCTTCTTGAACTTCCACCACCGTCAGTTGCAGGAAAGGTTCTGGTCATCTGGTCACCGGTTTTGTCTGGAGTAAGCCCCCCTTGATAATAAGCTTTATCTGTTTTTTGACAACAGGAAAAGGAACGTGGGAAGAGTAGTTTTTTATCTATCGTTATCTATAGATACCTATGGGAAAGCTGCTTGTTTGCGGAAACCTGAACATAGATCGTATCCTCGAGATCGAAT
>JAYEPK010000332.1:0-2921 GCA_034723935.1 Thermoplasmatota archaeon | reverse complement strand
CCGGGTCTCCTTTCATTATCCCGATCATCTATCGGGTCAGGTCGATCTACATCTGGTCATTTGTGGAAAAAGACATGACCTTGGTGAGTTCAAGGTCCGAGATGGTGATAAGATCGATCTGCAGAGCGTGCGTTTCGTTCCAGATACGGTATCTCCCGGTTCCTTTTCGACCCTTGTCATCAGATACGATGTGGGGGACGGTGCAGGAGATGATCTGGGAGGTGTTCTCGAGATCGAGGGTATGGACCCACCCCGACTCGATTTCAGTATTTCCAGTTCCGAGAACGTGAAGGAGATCGAGGTCAGGATACCGGACAGGACCATTGTTGGTAAGATGTCACCGATCCTGACATTGAGGTCAGGTGTTGAGACCATTTCAAGGTCTGTTCTCTCCGGTACCCTGGAGGTCAGGGATGAATCCTTTATGGGTATCGATCTTGTAGTTCCGGGGGATATTGCCCGTTGTGAGGATGGGTTTCCTTTCAGCGGTTATCTCTTTCCGGGGGAGAAGATCGAAAAGAGAACATCCATCGGGGACTTCGATCGGTATATTACATCAACGGGAAGGAATATCTTCGTTTACGATGGGTCGGTAGTCTATGGTAATGGTTGGAAAGGAGATTATGACAGGATCAGGTCCAGGATGATGCTCATGGAGATCCTCGCTCTCTTCGAGAATCCTCGGTCCCTCCGGGAGCTGGAGGAGGCCAATGAT
The DNA here is from genome assembly GCA_034723935.1 of Thermoplasmatota archaeon. Lineage (GTDB taxonomy): Archaea > Thermoplasmatota > Penumbrarchaeia > Penumbrarchaeales > Penumbrarchaeaceae > JAYEPK01. Next base: position 2,206 of record JAYEPK010000332.1, on the reverse strand, counting down.
GACCTGGGGAGGCTTCACCACAGTGCTCTTGAGGGAGATCGAGACAAAGGTGGTAGCTGGTATGGAAGCGGAATAAAGCTGGGAGATGATACAAGAGCCGGTGTGATATCCGGGCCTGTTCTCACTCACTGGTCCGATGGGAAACAGAGGCTCATGACAGCCTCCGGGAGCAGGAATGATCCCCTGCGGTTGCTCTCTTATCATCTGAAGGGATTTCTGGAAGGAAACAAGGGAACCTCCGCGATCACCGACCATCTCGAGAAACTCATCAAGGACCTGCGATCATCCACACCCATATCTGATCTGGATCGGATCAGGAAGGCCAGCTTGATCTCCGAAAGGGAGATCCGAAGGTCCCTCAGGTCGATCTTAAAGGGCGGTGTAAAGGTGGAAACGGTGAGGAACCTGCTCCTTAACCTGATGATCTCGCACCTTACAAGGACAGAGGCACTTACTTCATGGAACGATGAATATGTGAACAGCTGGAACATCCTCGGGATCGAGAGAAAGAGAGGCATAAAATCCGAGCTGTCCTCGCTATTCGAACTGCTGGATGAACTGGATGATGCTCAAAAAAGGGTGAATGCCAGGCATAACTCCTACAGAAAGAACATGGAGGTCAGAAGGACCCTTGATGCAGTATCCCGGGTTCGCGTGTCCGGATCCTCGGTAAGACCGGGAGGGGTCCCTGGTACACCCTGGAGAGCGAAGATCGTGTTCGAGGGGCTGGTGAAAGACGGCGGGGGAAAGGTGATGCCCCTCATAAAGCTCCCGGGTCCCGGGTGGAACCTTGTAGATACAATGGCTTCCCGGGAAGGGAACGTGTTCAGGCTCGATGAGGTGGATACTTTATCGGGGAATATTGATCTGGAACTGGTGGTAAGCTCCCCTGTAACAGCATCCGGTCAAAATAATGCTCTTGTCTATCTCATGCCATCGAGATACGAGATGGAGGTGGAACCATGAGCAAGGTTTCGGATCTCGACCGCGTCCTGCTCGAGATGCTGTCCTTCAAGATATACAAGAAGGGAAAACAGCCCCTCCTCGGGATAGATCCCAGGATCAGGATAAAGAAAGGCATCTGGACGGACAACGGAATCGATCTGGACAGACTGACCGCGGTGGAAGGGATCCCAACCGACATGGGGTCCATTCCCAGGATATTAGAGATCGAGCGGATAACCGTGAGAAAGGGATTGTTCAGAAAGAAAGAAGAACATCGGCTGGCCGTCGGGATCAGGGACCTGAGCGAGATACCCTTGATCTCGGAAGGGGTCAGGACAGAGAAAAGGTTGAAGGATGGTTCCGGAGAGCTCCTTTCGTCCGATGTGCTGTATCCTTTCATCCAGTGCAGGACCTCATTGAGGTTCAGGGCCGGTCTCGGGAAGATAGGGGCGGAGCACCCCTTCCAGACCGAGATGCCGGACATCTCGCCCGGTGCCGCGTTCAGGTCCATTGATGCGGGTGGGTCCGGTTCCGATGACCATGATGAGATCTTGTCACTTTTCGACAGAAAGGTCCCCCGGGACAGATGGGTGAAGGTCTCGAGGACCGAGGTGGTCAAGGACCTATCTACTATGATAGACTTTATTCTGAGAGGATCGAACGATCGGTTGCAGAAAGCCTTTGAAGAGGAATGGATCGTGGAATTCTCCAGGGGCGGCCTGAGAAGTCCATATATCGAGAGTTTCATGATCGACCTTTCGACCGGTCCGGATGGTGAACGGGAAGTTCCGGAGAACATGCGGTCCAGGTTCGGAAGGTTCCTGATGGACGGACCACTTTCGGAAAGGGTGTATGATGAGATGATCCTTCCCAGACTTGACCACCTCATGACCTGCTCTCCGGGGGAAGCCAGGAAAATAGAGAAAGAGCTCGGTCCGGTCATGGACAGGAGAACATCAAAACGTCTGCAGGAGATCGTGTATCAGGTCCCGTCAAGGAACAGACCGGCAGTGATAGGGATGCTTGGCGGTGCCGCAGATAGAGGCTCGATCGACACTCTGAAGAAGTTGCTTGAATATTCAACTGTCAAGGAGGACAGATCGGCTGCGGAGGATTCGTTGAAGAACCTGGGTGGTGTCAATATTTGAGCTCAGCAGGGCCGAACCGTATGTTGAGTTTATCAGAAGGCCCTTATAATTCCTATACATTACCAATTCAGGAGGGTGTCATGTTTGAGGTTCGACAACAGGCTTGATCCGCT
>JAYEPK010000331.1:0-12343 GCA_034723935.1 Thermoplasmatota archaeon | reverse complement strand
ATCGAGGTATAAAATAGTTTGGTCCAGGGGGTATAGCGGAGGATCACTCCTTTTCCTTTCTCTTTCCCGTGATGAAGAAACCGGATTTTGGTGTCAGATAGTACAGTTTCATCGTGTAGGGCTTGAGCTTCCTGGAAAAGGATGCTTCCAGTTCTGCCCGGGTGTACATGCCATGATTGTCCACAAAGAGCAGGACCGATTTATCCCAGGCTTTCAGGTTGGTGATCTCTCTGATTATATCCCTTTCAACTTCCTTCAAACCGTCTGTCTTGGAGTACCTGCCGGTCTGGGAGTTCTTTCTCCGGGCATACTGGACCTCGGAATTGTAAACAACTGTCACTCCAGCGCCCGAACCGAAGCGCCAGCTGGCAAGTGATGTGGGTCTTTTCTTTCCGAACCTCGCAGTAACTGCGAACTGCATTGAATCCAGATCTATATATCCTATATCCGATTTGGGTTTGTCACCGATCTCGAAACCCAGCATGATGTGAAGAGGGGAGGAGCTTATTCGGGATGTCCTTACCTTCTTCTGCCTCCATCTCCCATCCTTCCCGATCGTGAACCTTCCTGTCTCGACCTCGCGGATCTCGGCAATCGCCCTCATACGAGCGTACAGATCCGCCACTATGTCCCATTTGGTAAGATAACAGAAGGGGGAGGTCTGATAGGAATCCTTGAGTCCGTGAAAGGCCGAATCGAAGCTCTCAACGAAAGGAGTTGCCCACGATCTTTGCATATATTCGAATAAGGGTTTTTTTATTTAATCTTATCTGGAAAGAAGCTTTTAATCATTTGATCCGGATAAATATCACAGCTAAAAAACAACTCGATCAAACAAGGATTATGGATTTTTAGCATTCATTTTAGAAAATAGCCGTTGTGTTCGTGACACGATGTCCACAACGTATTTATTGGAAAAGTATCATGGCGGGTCCGGTGATCACACACGGTACTTGACGGCCTTGCTTCCTCGCTCAGGGGAACCCTGAAGAAGATCGCAAATGCGTCCAACATCGACAAGGATGTTATCAAGGACGTGGTACGAGATATTCAAAGGGCCCTACTTCAGGCCGATATCAATGTAAAGCTCGTTCTCAAGATCACAAAAGAGGTGGAAAGAAAGAGCCTCGAGGAGAAACCTCCTGCAGGAATGAGCTCACGAGAGCATGTCATCAGAACCATATACGAGGAACTGGTGAACATCCTGGGCACTGGCAGGGATATAACCCTCAAGAAGCATGTGATAATGATGGTGGGACTTTACGGCCAGGGCAAGACCACCACCACTGCAAAGCTTGCCAAGTATTTCCAGAAAAGAGGCCTCAAGGTTGGACTGATCGCCGCCGATGTCCACAGACCCGCGGCCTACGATCAGCTGAAACAGCTGGCGGAGAAGATCAATGTTCCGATCTATGGAAACCCCAAAGCCAACAACGGCGTGGCAGTTGTCAAGAACGGGATGAAGCAGTTCGATGATCATGATATTGTCATCATCGATACGGCAGGCCGCCATTCGCTTGAAAGCGACCTCATAGACGAAATGAAGAGGATCTCCAAAGCTGCAAGACCGGATGAGAAGTTCCTCGTTCTGGATGCTTCGGTCGGGCAGCAGGCAGGGCCCCAGGCCCAGGCTTTCCACGACGCTGTGAACGTTACCGGTGTTATTATTACCAAATTGGATGGAACAGCAAAGGGGGGTGGAGCTCTCTCTGCAGTATCAATCACCAAAGCACCCGTGACATTCATAGGAGTTGGAGAGCATATCGATGATCTCGAGAAGTTCGAACCCCCAAGGTTCATCTCGAGACTCCTTGGTATGGGCGACCTGCAAACGCTCCTTGAAAAGGCGCAGGAATCGATGACCGACGGGGATGCGGAGACCGTTGCCCGGAAGATGATGTCGGGCAAGTTCACTCTCATCGACATGAGGGAACAGATGCAGATGCTTTCCAAGATGGGACCACTTGATAAACTGATGGGGATGCTTCCTCAAGGTTTTGGAGGAATGCCAAAAGGGGCCATGGAGAAGCAAGACCCCCATGAGACACAGAAAAGACTGAAGCTCTTCAAGGTGATCATGGACTCGATGACGGAATACGAGCTCCAGAATCCCAGGGATATCAAATCGTCAAGGTTAAGACGGATATCAAGGGGAGCAGGTGTTGACCAGAAGGATGTTCGTTCTCTGCTGAAGTATTACAATATGTCGCAGAAGGCCGTAAAAGGCCTATCCTCGAACAGGAGGATGAGAAAGAAGCTCATGAAACAGCTTCAGATACCCGACATGGACGCTTTTGATAATTAAATTAATACCCATATTCTATATATTCTATATGGACCTAAATAGACTATGGAGGGCAACATTATCATACATACCAGCATGTAAGAGGGTGGACCGAAAAGGAGGCCGTTCAGGAGGGTCCAGAAAGGACCGCAAACAGTCCGTTCTTTCCTTTTCAAGGAAGAAATTGAGATGGTTGAACTCAAAGCAATGGTTCAATCTTATCATCTTCTTCTTCGCGATATATTTTTTTATTATCGGCATCAAACTCATGGGTAGCGGTCTCAAAGGGTCCGGGTCCGATCTCTCGAAGAGCCTTATCAGAGAAACCAGTCCATTTGTCGGACTTGCTATCGGTGTGTTTGCAACTGCAGTGATACAGAGTTCTTCCGCAACAACTTCCATGGTGGTTGCATGGATCGCAACATCTGATACACCCGAGGAAGTTTTTCCGTTCGCTATCCCGATCATAATAGGTGCGAACATAGGGACCTCGGTCACCAATGTTCTTGTCTCAATGGGACATATCAGGCATCCGCCATCATTCAGAAAGGCCTTCTCGGGCGCCCTGGTTCACGACTTCTTCAATATAATATCGGCATCCATCTTCTTCCCACTGGAATGGCTGATCAGGGAATTGACCGGGAAGGGACTGTTGGAAAGGATGGGTTATGCCACAGCAAAGTTCCTTACTGGAACAGGAGGAACTGAATTCCATGCTATGGAAACTATCCTGAGCCCTGTCCTGGACCCGATGAAAGAAGGGATTGATTCCACGGGTTTCCACCCGGAGATCATGATGATCATTGTCGGGGTCATCATTCTTTTCATCGCCTTGACGGTGATCACCAAATCAGCCAGGAGAAGTATCGATGGCAAGGTCCAGAAGGTTGTTGATAGGGTGCTTTTCAGAAGTGCTCCAGCATCCTTTTTGACAGGAATGGGGTTAACATCATTCGTTCAGAGTTCCTCGGTAACAACGTCACTTGTTGTCCCACTGATCGGTGGGGGCATTCTAACGATCGAACAGATATTTCCCTACACCCTGGGCGCAAATATCGGCACCACAGTTACAGCAATGCTGGCGGCAATGGTAATCCAGGATGGATCGCCTGCAGCAACTTATGGCTTGGCAATAGCCCTGGTCCATTTGTATTTCAACATATTGGGTATTGTTTTCCTGTATCCTTTGAGAAAGGTGCCCATATACCTCGCGAAGAGAGTTGCAAGATATATTTCCACGAACAGGAAGATGGCGATCCTATTCATAGTGGTGGTATTCTTTGCCATCCCCGGGACGATCATCCTGCTGGACAGTTTAATATTTTAATGATAATGGATATATATATGAAGATAAGGAGAAATGGAGATGTTCAAAAACATATGGGATGCGTTGAAAAAGAACCCATTAATAGATGAATCCTACGAGATAATGGATGAACTCCATGATCAAACCAGGAAGATGTTCACAATTGCGATGAAAGCTCTCATGGACCAAAATGCAGACCCTGAAAAGGTGATCAAGATGGACAAGGAGGTCAATATGAATGTCCAGAGGATCAGGAGATCGGTTTTCGAATACTTCTCATTGAGCTCTGTCCCCAACATCCATGGCGGTCTTATTCTGATCTCACTTGTGATTGATTATGAGAGGATCGGGGATTATGCAAAAGAGCTGGCCAATATAAGAGAGGAATATGACTTCAGGGAATCCTTCCAACCTGATAATCGAAAGGAACTACACATGATGGAGGACCTGATAATCGAGATGGGCCCAGAAGCACATGATTCTTTCATGTCGCCTGTTCAGAAATACCCGACTCCGGTCACCGGGCTGGAGATCAAGCTGAAGGAACATTATGACAATTTAAGAGAACTCACTCTCAAGAAGAACATTCAGCGAGATGAGGCCCTGACAGTGATCACATCAGCGAGATTGATGAAAAGGATCGCCGGACATCTTGATAATATCGCATCTTCGGCAGCAAGGCCCTTTCCCAAGCTGGGATTCAAACCCGGCGCATCTACCTGGGAAGATCAAACCCCCCACTGACCCCATTTCCTCTTCGCAATGATGTGCTCCCTGTTCAGAAAACCTGCCCTGAACCTTTCCTTCCAGTGAAAATTGTAAGGCTTCTGAGGCAGTGATCTGGCGAATAGCTGCAGGAATTTCCTCACATCTTTTGCATTTTTCTTCGTTATCCCTTTTATCTCGATGAAATGAAGCTCGCCCGCATGGGTCGGTCTTTCATCATAGGCGTTTATAACAAAACCGTTCCCGGTGCGGATGAAGAACTGAAAAACATATGTCACCGAGGGAAGAGAAATGACGATCCAGAGCCTGGCATAGCTGTGTATGCTTCTGTCCCTCTCGTACTCCCAGCCAAGCTCATCAAGGGTCTCACGGACCTTTTTCGCTATCGAAGCTGAATTGTAGCATACGGATGCTCTCCATTTCTCGGGAGGGACTGCCATTGGAGAAGGCGATTGAAGGAGGCTGGTAATATACATTTTCATGGATGGGTGAGAGGGTATCACGACCGTTCTCAAAGGCGCAACTGATGCGGAACGGACCACTGCGCGGAGACCGGACACCATATTACAAGATATATCTAGCAACAATCATTTAATATCCAATTGTTGATGCGATCGTTGCCTGATCCCAGGCATGGAGTGATCACATTGCGCAAGTTCCCAGGTGTGTTAGTTTTTATCTTAACCCTGATCGTTGCATCTCCTTTTTTAAGTACTGGCTCGACAGGGGACGAGCACACAAGCGACATTGTAACTTCCTCGAAGATGTCGCGAAGTGTTCAGAATGGGGGGACCGCTATTGACATCATACCGGAAGATATGTCCATGTTCTCGACATGGTCGAACCTATCCACCGATGATGGCAAGGCATGGGAACTCGAGAAGAACCTTCTGGTAGAAGATCACTCCTTTGTTGCAAGCTCTCCATCCGGCCAAGGTTCTCAGGGGTCCCGTTCCATTATCAGTAACAATGAGGCAATTTTCCTGGCATTTACAAGAGGAGGTGCTCCGCTTCAGTATCTTTCATTCTGGATAACAAGATATGACATCTCGCTCGACCACTGGGAGGTTCCCCTTCTTGTGGAGAACTTCACTGGACCTTTCTTGGGGCACCCAGAGATGAAGATCTTGAAAAATGATCTTTTCTACATCATGCCTGTAACCTCCAGTGATCCATCGGAGAGCAGTCTTCATGCCGTGAGAGCTCCCGTCAAGAACTGGTTCTGGATGTCCAATTCCACGGTGAACAGATTGGACATTGATGGCAATGTCCAGGGTAGCACGGATTCTATGATCTGGGGACAAGCCCTTGTTGTACTTTGGACAGAGGCAGTGACCGGAGACCTGATGAGGTCTACCTGGGAGGGTGGGGCCTGGGGTGATGCTTCTGTCGTAATGTCGGATGTTGGCGTGTTCTCGCTCCTGAAATACAATTATTTCAGTAGCAACAGGGCACTTCTTTTCCATTCCACCGGGACCCTCAAGGATGTGAACGTGTCCTATACAACAACCGGAGGTCTCACCTGGAGTCCGGATAGTAGGTTGAATGTCACGATCGAAGGCATCAGTTCGATCTCTTCAACAAGCTTCGGAGGTCGGTTGTTCGCCAGTGCTGTACACCGCCAGGAAGGCTGGTCAAGGATATTCTATTCGGACAATGGTCTGGATTGGTCGAGGTCGATAACGGTCATTCCTGTCAACGGTAATGCACCGGATTCTGTTTTCGAGGCACAGATATCCGCGGACAGGTCCCAGGTAATCCTCACACTGGAGACGGGCGGTGCGGTCGAGCTGCACGCTTCCGATAATTCCGGATTGACCTTCGATCTCGTTCAAAGGTTCGAGGATGGAAGCGAGGATCCGGTACAGTGTTCCGAGAAGAGGCTGGTCGGAATATTCGTGAACGGTGAGCTCAAAACATACAGGCTTAAGGCAAGCAACGACGGCAAGATGTTGACCGTTCCCCTTTCACCTATGGGGGTCAATAGCTGGAATGATATCGGATTAGACGTGTATGGGAACGGCCCCGGTTCCTTCTGCGGCATGAGGATATGGAACAGACATGGAAATGCCCAGCTGTTCCCCGAAACAGGGTGGTTCGATCTATCAACTCTCGATGGAGGTCAGCTGAACGATATCTCTTTCAGGTCGATCGGCCAATTGACCGGAGATTGGAGATCGGGTGCGGGACTCCAGGGATCGATAAGGCTGGAGTTCAGGATCGTAAGAAGTGAGGACAATATACCTGCCATCAGCAGGATACTCCTTAACTATTCAACTGCCTTTCCCTTTTCAGATAACCTTCAGCTTGGCGAGAATATCCCGGGAGTTGTCAACTGTTCAAAGACCGGCAGCGGTTACATGCTCGATGATGGCCATACATCTGGAGAGATCATAATTGGACCTGTGGAGAAGGAACTTGAATGGTGCGATCTCATCTCGATCAAGACCTCCTCGATAAGCAGCAAGGTAGCCTATAGAATTGAGATCCTCGGTAGAGACCTTGAACCGATCACAGGTTTTGAAATGGCCCGCTCACTTGAATTGACGGGCACATCGGTCACTGGCTATATGCGATGGGATAGAAGCTTCCTTTGCGACCTCCCATCTTCCATTGATATTATTTTCGTCAGGGTCCGGATAACTTCGGGGGTCACAAACGGCAGACCAACAGTGGAAAGCCTTTCATTCATCTACTCGGAGGCTCCGACCCTGGGGGATATGGAGATCGAAAACACCGAAGTGCTGAGAGGAGAGGGGACCACCTTTTACTTGACAGCAAGTGACCGGGACGAACCAATGGAGCACCTCCTCGTCGATATTGAATATAAGGGACCCAATGATGAACAGTGGAGATCCGAGATGATCAAGGGACAGATACTTGATGGGAGCAGATGGGCGGTCCCCTTCGTCACCGAACACACTTCGGATCCTGGAAGATACTCTTTCCGTCTCACCATCACAGATTCCATGGGTGTTTCCAGCACCCATGATCTGGAGATGATCGTGGACGTTCAAAACAACCGTCCTTTGGAAGCATTTGCATACATCAATACGGACAGAGTGCGAAGCGGAGATGAGGTCGAGATCATTGTATACACACCGGGTTCGGATATCGAGACTTCAGTTGATGAGCTGACCTATACCTTCGTATCGAGAAGGGATAATTTGATCTTTGAAGAGCTCAACATGACAGAACTTACCACCTATGTCATTCCCGAGGGTGTTGTGAGAAAGGATGAGATCTGGAACATCAGTATCTATACCAATGATGGTATCGAGGACAGCCACCCCTTCGATCTGTCATTCATTGTGGAGAACAGCCCCCCGGTGATCCATGGGGCACCCGTTAACATGACCATTCTCGAGGATAGCATTCCGGCTCTTTTCGACCCGAACCTCTGGTTCATGGACAATGACGGAGATCCTCTGGAATTCGAATACAATGCAGGTTCCGGTCTGAACCTCACCGCGTCCGGAAATGGGTTCACATTGGCATCGGAGGAGAATGCAAACGGTGAAACGCTTCTCGAGATCACGGCATCCGATGGGAGCGCATCCGTATCCCACATGATCGAAGTGACAGTAGAACCGACCAACGATCCACCATTCCTATTCATCATGGGCGATCTCACTCTCGCTCAGGGGGAGACTACCGAGTATTTCATCTCGGCATTCGATATTACTGATGGAGAGGAGGTCACGGTAACGCATGACATCCAGCAAAAGGTTCCGGGAATAGCAGACGATAACTTCATGCAGATGAAGAACGGATCATTTGTCCTTCATGCGACCAATGAAATGATCGGGACCTTCCATATCGAGGTCTTTGCAACCGATGGAACGGAAACGGTCAACGAGACCTTCGATCTGACGATCATAAATTCGAACGATCCTCCAACAACCCCTATTATCTCCATCTCCCCGGAAATGAATGTACTCGTTGGAGATGGCGCTGTAACATTGACAGCGAATGCGACGGACCCTGATCTGAAATGGGGAGATGAACTGACCTTTACCTGGTCATCCGACATTCAGGGAGAGCTTGGAACAGGAAACAGTATCGAGTTAACCCTGCAGGAAGGAGCTCACCTCATCACTGTCGAGGTTGCGGACGATACCGGTGAAACGAGATCCAGTACTATCAGTGTCGAGGTGACGGGGACGGTTACCGGGACCGGGACCGTAATGAGGACCGCAACCCTTCTGCAGATCTCCGTACTCACCGGGACCCTTATCGGGATCCTTCTCGGAGCGGTCATCTTCATCCTTGCAAGAAAGAGGAGGAAAGGTAAGGAGGAAGAGGATAAGAAAGAACTCGAGAGGAAAGATGACAGAGATAAGGGAGATGAACCCCTGGAAAGGAAAGATGGGGGACCGGAAGAGAAGAAGGCAGAGAATAAGCCCTTGGAACAATTAGATAATGGTGGAGGGGGAGAGCAAGAGAAGACGAATGATACGATCCCTGAAAAAGCAGATAACGGGGATGAGATCAAAGGAGGTGAAAAGCATGAATAGGAAGAACATTCCATTTTCGATCTTTTTGATAGCCGGCCTGTTGTTACCCCTGTCGATATCCTCTGTAACTGAAAGTGCGAACGTATACGAACAGATCGAAATGACATTCGCCGAACCAGTATCTCGAACCCAGAGTTATTCTGTGGAAGGATACACGGACTTTTTCATTTCGAACAACGGTCAGATCGAAAATGATGATGTATTGCTCTATACCGCCAACGGTCCTGTCAAGACAGGGTTCAGGGAGAATGGCATTACCATCGCTGTGGAAACAGAAGATAAAGGTTTCTCCTACGATATCGATTTCCTGGGTGGGAGTTCATCCGGGCCAGAGGGTATGGAAGAGCTTGACCATCATACCAATTATTTTTCGGGCTCTGATCCGGATGATTGGCACACCAATGTTGAAAATTTCGAGAATATCATTTACGAGAACGTCTGGGAGAACATCGACATAGTCTACCGAATTGTTGATGGGAGATTGAAATATGACACATTGGTCCACCCGGGTGGAAATGTAAAAGATGTGGTGTTCAGCTTCCAGGATGTCAGTCCAGAACTGATCGATGGTGCGCTTTTGATCAGAACTCCCATCGGAGATATATTTGATGATATGCCGCTCACATATCAGTCAGACGATGAGATCACAAGCAGCTGGTCCATGATGTCGGACAGTTGTATCGGATTCGAGGTAGGCCAGTATGATCCTGATCGGGAGCTTGTGATAGATCCGGGGCTCAGTTTCTCTTCATATGCAGGCGGATCCAACCTTGACAGGGGTCGGGCTATTGTTGTTGATTCCCAGGGTTATTCATATATTGCCGGATACACTGCGTCAAATCTCTTCCCGACGACCACAGGCGCTTATGACACCAGTTACGGTGGCGGCAACAACGGTGATGCTTTCGTCATGAAGGTCAACATATCCGGTGATCGATTGATCTACTCCACCTATCTCGGCGGGAGTGGGAGCGATTATGGAATGAGCATCGATGTGGACTCCTCCGGAAATGCATATATCGGCGGCCAGACCTATTCAAATAATTTCCCAACACAAAATGCTTACGATGGATCATATCTCAGAAATGGAGACGCTTTCGTTACCAAATTATCACCCCGGGGAAACTCCCTTGTCTATTCAACTTACCTTGGAGGGTATTACAAGGATGAGATCAACGGATTGAAGGTGAATTCCGCCGGGAACGCCTTTGTGACCGGTAGGTCGGCTTATGTCCAATGGCAGGGATATAGATACCCCACAACCTACAATGCCTATGATCGTACGCCGAACGGAGATGGGGATATTGTCGTAACAAAATTGGCCACGAACGGTATGAGCCTTGTATACTCTACATTTATTGGGTCCAACGATGATGAGACCGGATACGGGATCGACTTGGACAGCTCCGGGAATGCATACATCACCGGTGAAACGAGATCTTCCAACTTCCCAACGACCTCCGGAGCCTATGATCGAACATATGGGGGAAGCGGTGATTGCTTCGTCGTGAAGCTCTCTTCGTCCGGAGGATCACTCTCATATTCTACCTTCTTTGGAGGAAGCTCATCCGACACCGGGTATTCGCTTGTTCTTGACAGGTCGAACCAAGCACATATCACCGGACAGACAGATTCCAGTAGCTTTCCAACGACCAACAATGCATATGACAGCTCCTACGCCGGGAACACCGATGCCTTCATTTCAGTGATATCTTCGAATGGAGCTACAATGATGAACTCGACCTTTGTTGGAGGCTCCGGAACAGATGTCGGAAGAGGTATCGCTTATGGTCCGAATGGAATGGTATACATTACCGGACACACTGCCTCATCGAACTACCCGACCACATCCGATGCATATTCCACATCCAATTCCGGAAACAATGATGTGTTCGTGACAAAGATGAACATGAGCGGAGGGGGGGTGATATATTCAACTTACATTGGCGGGTCCAACAATGAGGAGGCACGTGGGATCTATGTTGATGATGATGGTCTCATCTATGTAGCTGGAGAGACGAATTCCAACAATTATCCAACCTCACTTTCAGCCTTTGACAGGTCGCATAACTCCAATGATGATGTTTTCTTTACAAAGTTCTATCCGGCGGACTTCAAACCGTCTGGACTCACCACCCACCCCTGGTACTTCCATGTGAACCTCACATGGAGTCCCCCCGGCACATTCATTATCGACGGATACAAACATGTCGGATACCGCATCTACAGGGGACTTTCGACATCTTCCATGAAAATAGTGGCAGAGATCGGTAATGTCACCTATTACAATGATACTATCAACTACTTTGTCTCAAGGGAGTATCAATACTTCGTTACCGCTCTGTTCGAGACCATCGGGGAGGGGAAGGAGACAAACACTGCGAGAGGTATACCGATGGTAACCCCTATCCCATCCGACCCCGTCGCTTCACCCGGCGATCTTTGTATTGATATTTCATGGAACAAGCTGGACCAGTTCTGCCTTGACACGTTCGAGATCGATTACATTCTCTACAGAGGTCTTTCAACCAACTACCTTGCAGAATACGCCAGATTGGGAGAGATGGGCAATTACATGGATTCGGGTCTCCCACCGATCCCGAGGGACTACTTCTACAGCCTATCTTATGAGATCAAGGGCGTGGGCGAGAGCAATATGTCCAACATCATAATGGCTACTCCGAACACCCCTCCATCAGGGCCATCTATTGGCATGATCGAGACGCTGGATAGTGGTTTCGATCTCAGCTGGGAAGCACCGGAAAGGACCGGTGGATATCCCATCGAAGGTTATGAATTGTACAGGGGTCCGTCAGAGGATGCCCTCGAGGAGATCCGTGTCTTGGGCCAGGATGTTGTAAATTTCACGGATAGTGGATTGGAACCTGGAACGACATATTACTACTCGATATCAGCGCTGAACTCACTGGGCAGTTCCATACCGACCATGTCCGGACCGAACCTTGCAAAGACAGTACCATCAAAGCCACTTGACCTTGCTACCATAGGATCGAGCAACACCATCGATCTGGAATGGAGCCCCCCGATAAACACCTGGAACGAACCCATCGAGGCATACAATATCTACAAGATAGCAGACAGCGGGTCCTTCGACCTCATAGGAACCACCGGCCCGCAGAAGACAAGGTTCACTGATAACGGCGAGAACGGTGTGATAGCCAATTATTCCGTTTCCGCTGTAAATTTCCTTGGCGAGGGAGATATGTCCGATGTTATCGAAGGAATGGCGGTGGGTGTTCCTGGAAAGGTAAATGTGATAGAAGCGGTAGCCGGGAACAGGCAGTCGTCCATCTACTGGGAAACAGTAGCGAGCGACGGGGGTTCCCCTGTCACAAGGTACTCGATCTACCGCTCCCTGAACATCGAAGACCCGCAGATGATCGCCAACACCTCCTCCGGGTCCGATTCATTCACCGATCTCGAACTGACCAATGGCGAGAGCTATTACTACAGGGTGACAGCATGGAACATTAACGGAGAAGGGGAGCT
>JAYEPK010000330.1:0-2939 GCA_034723935.1 Thermoplasmatota archaeon | reverse complement strand
GTTTTTCAAGATAGGCAGTATTCTCCCCATCCATTTTGAAATTGGCACCTGCCAGATTGACACATGCCTTGCACCCGATACACTTGTCCGATACATCGAAGGTATGTTTCATTTTTTCACTCTTCTCATAGCCCTGAGAATGGCGTTACATTGATCTGAACGAGACCACATCCCTCTCGATCATGAAGCTTCTCCGTATTACCACTTGATCAGACCTTATGCTAGTATCTGGTGAGGAGTAAGACCTATTGCATTCTACTCCCTAACATGTCAGTTTGAAACAGGGTGTTGCGTGAGCAAGACGGGAATAAGAAAGATGAACTCTTCCCACCGAGATCCAAATACCATGTTTATACTTGAAACGAAATGGAACCAGCAAAGCTTGATGGGCAATCGAAGTAAAAACTATGGAGTTCTATCTGTCACATTGCACTTCATGATAACTAATGGATCAGATGAGACTGGCAAGTCTTTCCTCGTCAAATCCAACAACTGCCTCTCCTTTGATCTTCGTCACGGGGGTTCCCATCTGACCTGTGAGAGAGTGCATCTCCTGCGCTGCTGACATATCGGAGGATACATCCTTCTCAACGAATGATACCCCTTTGGACTTGAGGTAGGATTTCACCTTTGAGCACCATGGGCATGTTGGGGTGGTGTACACCACAACCTTCCCTCCCCCTCCTCCGAAGGTCTCCGCTTGATGTAGTTGTTTTGCAGAGATCACATCGTCTATACGAAGGATCGCTTTAACGATCTCGGATGAACTCTTTAATACGGTCATTGGAACAGAAACAGGTTCCACTGCTCCGGCTTTTCCGCCAACCCTGAGATCTTCCAGGTTCTTTCCATCGAGACCCTTTAGAGGATCCTCTCCCATGTTCCTCATAAGCGACATCCCTATCCGGGACAGCGCATCTGCGTATGCAAGCATGGGAAGCCTCTCTGGGCCCCACCGATCAACTGCTCTTTCCTTGATCTTTTTGGAGATTTTGAGATAGGTGACCGCAGCACCTGGGACGATCATACTGTTCTGCGCAAACGATTTCAGCAATTTGAGGGACATTTCAATATCGGCCTTCTTGTGATCGAGAACTTCCTGATCGTAGCCCGAGATTATCACATTGGCCTTTCCGGACATCCCATCGGTTTCTATGGTTATCATGCTATCACACCCCGCAGACCCCGCCAACGCATGCATCATCTCCCTTGATGACAACATTCTCCACCATAACTGCAGAATCGGGAAGGATATCCAGAACGTCAACGATCTCCGCACCGGTGGCCCTGGAAGTTCTCTTCAGGTCTCCTTCCTTCACCTTCTCGGATAACAGGATATCCTGTCTGTCGAACATCTGCTTGACCCTGTCATCGGCCTCACCGGACAGTAGAACAAGATCGGCCCTGGTTTCTTTTATCCTGTCAAAGGATCTCTTCAGCAGAATGGATTCCTGATCAAGGGCGGATCTGTATGCATCAACACTGTTCAACTGAAGTTCAAGATCAAGTTTCGTTTTTCTGGGCTTGATATCTCCTTTCAGCAGGAGTATCCTGGGTTTGATCAGTCTCTCCTTTTCCGTATCGATCTCGTTATCGATCCTGGTGCCAAGGATCATTCTGACACCATTTTTTTCATGAGATATCTCGGTCTCTACCTGGATGTCCTTGCTGTCGAAATCGGGACCCTTGAGGATGAACAGATCGGATATTACCTCGAGAGCATCTTCTCCAAGATCGTTCTTCTCACCCCAGGCGGTCATAAGGACAGATGCTGCCATCTCCTTGTCATATGGATCAGCATCCGATGATATTAGATCCAATTCCTCCAATGCCCATTCCGAGGCAGTTGAGTAACCATTGATCAGAGCTGAAGGATTTATACCCAATTCTATAAGATCCCTGGCTTCCTCGAGAAGGTAGGTGGTCAGGATGACCGAAGATGTTGTCGCATCCCCTATCTCATTTTCCACATCCTTTGCCATGTCAACTATCATCTTCTGCACCGGATGTTCAGGGGCTGCAGCTCCAAGGATCCTTGACCCTTTTTCAACCACGGTCCCATCGATCATCTTCTTCAGACCTTTCGGCCCAAAAGAAGATTCCACAAGCCTTCCCGTTTCAAGGGCCTCGGTTATATTGTTTATCCTTGCATCCTTTCCCTGCTCCCTTTCCATCTGACCCTTTAGAACAGAAAGGAGGTCGGAGTATGTGGCTTCCATGCAGGTTCGAAAGAAACACCCATATATTACGCTTGTGCATAATATCTGCACATGGGGGGTTGAATTCCATATGACATCAGGTAGTGAAGATGAGGATACGTTGTTAATATCAAAGGAGCCATGATCCGAATTTGATACAACGCTCATGACTCGACAATCTTTTCCACAATGGAGTCGAGTGCTTCTCTGGAATCGGAGTCATCATTTTCGATCGCGGGTGACCCTGAGTCGCCGTTGATAACCATCCGGGGATCTATCGGGACCCTCCCCAGGAAGTTGACATCCATTTCCTTTGCTGCTTTTTCACCACCTCCAACACCAAAGAGGTCGATGCTCTCCCCACAATGAGGACAGACCATACCGCTCATGTTCTCAACAACACCCAGAAGTTCCATCTTGAGGGATCTCGCGAAGTTAATGGATTTTCTCGAATCAAGAAGTGCAACCTCCTGGATGTGGGAGAAGTTTAAAAAATGTAGGAAATTTTCTAAAACGTGAGTTGTTACACCCAAACTTTTTAAGCTCTAAACCCTGAACAATATCCCACCAAAATCCGGATGACAAAAACAAACTTTTCTGCTTTGCACAAAACTTTTTGGGAAAAAATGGCATGCATTAGGAGTAACAGTAAGTGGGAATGGCTGTTAATCATCGGCATATTTATTGCCATTTCGCTTACCGAATATCTATTTGTATATGAGGATGTGCGTATGGGTATTA
>JAYEPK010000329.1:0-12433 GCA_034723935.1 Thermoplasmatota archaeon | reverse complement strand
TTTGTAATAATTTTAATATAAGCGACTCAGACAATGATGGAATCGGAGATACTACCGTAAATATTCCAGGCGGAGATAATATTGATCGATTTCCCCTGGCTCCAGGAGTTAGGTTAGAATGGGAGATGGTTGCTGATAGAGCAACAACTGGTGAAGATATACCTATTGAGATTACTGCTGAGAATTTCAATATTGAAATATTAGAGAACCTTTCCTTCTCATATGGAAATATCACATCCGGATTCATAAAAAGAGACCTTGATCACACCGAAACAAAACAAACAGTTTTCATTTCTGTTCCTGAAAATAGTATTGATCCAATTCAAATCAAGATAAATACCTCGGATTCTCTTGGACACAATAAATCTATTGGACCGATCTCGATACCAGTTTGTGATAATGACCATCCTTTGCTCGAATTATTATCTTCAACTTCAACAATTCAGGCAGGAGATGATCTTTTGGTTGTTGTTTCTGTCTATGATAATATTGAGGTAAATGATGTCTGGGCTGAACTAAGTGGAGTTCTTGAAAAAGAAGTGCATCTCCAGGAAATTGACGGATTATGGCATCTCAGAATTGGAACATTGCCCACAATTTTAGGTAGTTTAACCCTTTCCATCCACGCAAATGATAGTTCCGGGAATCTGAATGCCATCGACCTTGATGATGTTGTTATAATCGATGGGGATCCTCCCGGGATCCTTGATGACCTTACACCTGTCTCCATTTCAACTGGAGATGAACTGAACTTCTTTGTCGTATGTGATGATACAGATGGAATAGCATGGGTGGAAACAGAATTCAAACAGGGAAGCATCATGGATAATCGTACCCTAGATCAAATCGAATACAGTATCTCAAAAAATAATATATTCCCTCCAGGATTTGATCCATCGAATTATAATGGAAACTGGTCAGCATTCTTAACGAATGTTATAATCCCATCAAATACAACTGATAATATCGAATATAGATTTATCATTTCGGATAAAGAAGGAAATATTCTAAATGGCCCCTGGAAGGAAATTGAGGTTTCGGATTCTATTTCTCCTGATGTCTCGATTACCTGGAATGCCAGGGATATTTTTACAGGTAGTGAACTGGTCATCAATTTCGTGGTGGAAGATAATATTGGAATACTCCAAAAATGGCTGTTGATCACACAAAATGATAATGAGCTTATGAATACAACCGATATCGGAAATGTTTCCTTCTCGATCCCGATAAATTTATCTGGAAATATTGTCATTAGAGCATTCGCTATAGATGAAGCTGGAAATCTAAGAGAATTCATATCAGACCCGATCGAAATAATTGATAATATTAAACCAAAAATAATCAGTATATCTCATGTGAAAATGATGGTCGGAGAGACAAAAACGATCTCGATCGAAGCAACAGACAATATCGAGGTGACCTCTATCCGATGGTCCTTCAATAATAATGAGGGATTCACCAATGAAGCTGTATTGAACCCGGATGTTGATGGTGAATTCTTATTGAACATCACAGTGAAGGATGCTCAGGGAAATACGGCCTACCAAAATGTCCCAATCACAGTTGAAAAGAAGAAAGTAAGCGAGAATTCATCTTACACTGCCATCATAGTGATTGCGATTTCAATTGCAATTGTCCTGATTATCGTAGCCTTTTTCTTTTCCAGAAGGAAAATGACTGGAACTTCAGATGAACCGGAAGAGAGCCTGTTGGATGATTCACCTCACCAAGAAGTTGCAGACAGAGTTGAGGAATAGAGACCATGCAAAAATGAGCGTGAATTATAAAAGAGCAGTGGAATTCCCATTAACATACGAATCGAATATCAAGGATAGAGAAAGATTCTTTTTATTAGCAAAACAGCGTTACGCATCGGATGAGTGTCCCACTAGGTGAAGCAGGAGGTCTCGCTGCAGCCCTTTTCTGGGCGCTTTCATCCACCCTGTTCACTCTTGGAGGAAAGAGACAGTCGCACCAGGCCGTGAACTCCATACGACTGCTTGGTGCAACCGTTATGCTGGGCCTGTCACATCTTTTTCTTCTTGGAACGCTTTTTCCGGATGAAAGTCTCTATGTCTACCTTCTTCTGGGTCTATCCGGCATGATAGGGCTTGCCCTGGGCGACGGACTGCTCATGTGGGCACATGTCACGATCGGGCCCCGGCTCTCGATGCTTCTTATGTCCATGGTCCCCATCGTAACGACAACCACGGCATGGTACCTGATGGGAGAGACCATCGAGATGATGAAGATCTTCGGAATGATCGTGACGATCTCCGGGGTCTCCTGGGTCATCCTGGAGGGGAGCCGAAAAAGTACACTGTTCAAGGTAACCGCATTTGGAATTGCCCTGGGTATCGGAGGGATGCTCGGTCAGGCCGTTCAACTGCTCATTGCCAAGGAGGCAATGATCTGCATGGATGGAAAGAACCCGGCCCTTACGGCAACCTATATCCGGATACTCTTCGGAACAGCGGCCATCTGGATGGTTTCGTTGAACAGATACAGATTGAAAAAGAGCGTTCAGGCGTTCAGGGACAGAAAGTTCATGACCTTGACAATACTTGGAACCACAGTGGGTCCGTTCCTCGGAGTATGGGCCTCGTATGTTGCCATTGCCTACGCTCCGATAGGCATCGCATCAACATTGATGGCACTTGCTCCGGTGTTCATGATCCCGATATCTTTCCTGGTCTTCAAGGACAGACCGACATTTAGGAACATCATGGGGACCATGGTTGCGATAATAGGTGTTGCTGTGATCTTCCTTGTCTAGGTATGTTCCAATTTGATGAAGGGAAAAATACACGGATGGACCAATGGTGCCCCACCTGCAAGACGGTCCCCTCTACGATCGGAGGGATGGTTCCCTTCAATTCATAAAATTAATCCCCGTACCGAGTTCTCTCTCCGATCTACCGGCATATGGGTGTTCGTCCAACTCTTTATTTTGTGGAATTCCCTTATCCAAAACATTCGACCAGAGAAGGTCACTCCAACATCTCGAACTTCATCTTGTTAAGTGTGTGATCCTTGTTGAGAATGATCTCTGCCTTGTAAGGCCAGGCCTTGTTCTCCTTGCATCTTTCCTTGAGCTGTTTTTCCATTTCCTTCTGATCTTCCGGGAAATTTCCATCTTCCAGTCTGAAGGAGATATTGACAAGAACAGTGTAATGCGCTTTCAATACCTTCATATCAACGGGATTCTTGGTGTCCTTGTTCTCGAACAGAATGGTCCATCCCTCAGATTCCAGATTGTCCCTTACCATCTTCCTGCACTTCATATTGATATCTTCTTGGTCTTCCGTCATGAAACAGCTCCATAGTTGAGTGTTTTTCCTAGATGGTCCTGTTATTTATATCTTATGACAATCCGGGGTGTGGGACAAAATTAATTCCTGCCCATCCATAGCATGTTATGCCAAAGAGTTGTGCAGAAGTCATGAGTATCTATCCGATCGGGTCTTCTCTGAGCTATTCTCCAGCCAAACCTTCGTTTATCCTCAGAGAATGCACTTTCTGATTGATTCCTTCTGTAGTACTCACTCAGATAGCCCTTGGTGTCAGTTACAAAATTCTCAAGCAGTTCCTTCCATTTCCATGAACCTTTCACTGTTGCATTCTTCTTCGGTATCACATATATCTTGATATCTTTCCCGAAATGATCTTCCAATAACTTGGTATCCTTCTGAGTGGAATAATACCTGTCCAATCTAATGCTATCCATATCAACAATTTCAGACATTTTCACGGCTTTGATATATGCTTCCTTCTCACTTTTCAGACTCGATCCAGATCCCACATACAACCGAGTGTCCAGGTCCATCATTTTGAATGAATAAATGAACTGTGTTTTCTTTCCAGATCTCTTTTTTGATCTCTTTGTTATTTTTTGACCAGAGTTCTTTTTAGCCTTGTCCTTCAATTTCTGAGCGACAGAAGCATAATGTTTCTTGATCGTGAGGGCGTAACCTGTACCATCACCCGAGCAATCAGGATCGTTCACACCTTTTTTCTTCAGGATCAATACATGAAGGTTTATCAATACGAGATGTACGCCCTCATCTGAGTACAATCTCTCTACTGATTTGTAACTGACGTCAATATCTGATAGAAGACTGAAGATGACAAGCATGTTAGACATTTCTCTGTTACTTTTTTCGATCAGATGTTTGATCAACAATAGTTCTACCTTCTGTTTCAAGGTGAGTTTCTGTTTTCTTCCCCTTGTATCGCCTTTTGTGAATTTTATTGTTGATATTGCTTCAATGATGAGGGGCTCAAGATCCTTTACAGCTGTTTTGATGCGTTGAGCCAATTGTTGTTCGTATGTTCTCCAGTCGCGTTTCTTTTTTGGAGTTTCATCATTGTATTCCTCAATGATATCATCGAGGATCTCCACGGCTTCCCTTACGTTCTTCGTAGTCAGATTCACGGGATGGGATATTGGCCACAAACTATAAAAGGATATCCAAGGATATCCCTTTATGAGAAAGATAAAAATCACTGAGATGGAATTAAATTTGAATGAGCAGGTGGAAGTGGTCTATGAAAAAACAGTAACGCCTTTTGGAAACTCGGCAAAGATCGATGCTCCGAAGAAATATCGTGGTTGGAGAGCATATGTTATCATAGTCAAGGACTGATCATTTTATTTTGTCCCACAGCCCGTCCAACCGAAAGGGTTTAATCGAAACAGGTCGATGGTTGAATACTGACAGATGGAACGAAGCATCATATCCAATACAGGAAGGAGCTGGACCTGCCAACCAACCCCACCTGCAATGGATCGATCGCTTCTGATCTCAAGTATCGAATAGAAAATGGATGGGGATCGAGATGAGAAAGATCAGGAAGATACCAACAGGCATATCAGGTTTGGACCAGATGCTCAGAGGAGGACTTGTGGCCGGAAGGCCGTACTCGATCATCGGCGGTCCCGGGTCAGGAAAATCAATACTCGGATGGCAGTTCCTCCTCCAGGGAGTGGAGAATGATGAAAGCACTCTCTATATCACACTTGACGAGCCTCATTACGAGATCCGTTCCAATATGGATTCGCTTGGCATATATAACCCGAACATCAAGATAATGGACCTGTCGCCCGAGGATATCAAGTACGAGGGAGAGTTCACCTCTCTTTCGTTCCTGGACGAGGAACTTCCGAAACAGATCAAAAAGGTCAGACCGCTCCGTGTCGTCCTTGATTCCACGACCTCATTGAAGGCAATGTCCCCGGACGAGATCACGGCCAGAAGGCATATTCTGTCGCTCATGAAGTCTCTCTCGGAGAAGGAGGAAGAGGACAGGCTGCATCCACCGATCACGTCACTTCTACTAACCGAGCAGGACTCACATCATCACCCGCTGGAATCCTACCTCTCCAGGGGAGTTATCAGACTCCACAACTCTTCGGTGAGGGACAGCAGGGTCAGGGCCGTCCTGATCGAGAAGATGCGAGGATCGGATTTCGATGAACACATGCGTCCCTTGAGGATAACAAGGGGCGGATTGTATGTGGCTGACAAGGATTCTTTAATATCATATCCCTAGAAAGAGGTAAAAGAATGAGGGACAGGAAAGGAAAACTGGCTCCATTGAGAAAAAGAGGGGGGGATTCCGGAGCCAGGAAGGTACAGGCCAGGGGTTTTGGACCCTTGGGATATATACTCAGGGATACTTGGAGGAACAGGTCGCGGACTATCCTTGCAATGGCCGGGATCGCCTCGCTTTCACTTCTTTTCATCATGTTCACTTCCATGGACCGGGGGCTTGAGGATTATTTCGATGAAAGGGATGAAGAGACATCTCAGCAAAGCGGAGAGGATGTCGTAGTCCCGAGGGAGGACCAGGAGCTGTGGGAGGTCAAAAAGGTCATGAACAACTGGACCTATCTTATCACGATAATATGTGCCATCTTGATGACACTCGTCGTAGCGAACACATCCATCATAACCGTGGTCGAGAGAAAGTTCGAACTCGCAAGCCTCAGGGCACTGGGCATAAGCTCGATACAGGTCTCCTCCCTGGTCATCGGCTCCATAAGCATAACAGTGATCGGGGGGCTTGTTTCCGGTATTGTCCTTGGAGCTGTCGTGGTCCCCCTGCTGGATAGGACCAACATCTCGATGGTCGGAAATGGAATTGGCCTTCCTCTCACCATGGACCTCGAGATGATCGGATATGTGTTCATACTTGGAACGGTGTCTTCACTGATAGGCATGATCGCACCATTGCTGCTCATCAACAGACAATCTCCTCTGGAGGTGCTAAGAAATGCCTGATATCCCTTTTATCGAAGTTAGGAACCTGGTCAAGACATACAAGGTAGGAAGCTCCATCGTAAAAGCCCTTGACGGAATGGAACTCAAGGTCGAAGAGGGGGAGATGGTAGCCATAATGGGGCCCTCCGGCGCAGGCAAAACATCATTGCTGAACATGATAGGAGGTCTCGACAGACCCGACAAGGGAACTGTCAGGGTAAAGGATGTCGAGGTCCACATGCTGAACGAGGAACAGAGGGCAAAGTTCAGAAAGCACAATGTGGGCTTCATCTTCCAGTTCTTCAATCTAATACCATCGCTTACGGCCATTGAGAACATACTCGTTCCGGTCATGTTCGATCGAGAAAAACCCGTGGACAGGGCTGTTGAGCTTCTTGAAAGGGTGGGCCTTGCAGGCCGGGCCGACCACCTCCCCGGAATGCTTTCAGGGGGAGAACGCCAGAGGATTGCAATTGCCAGGGCACTGATCAATGACCCGGCATTGATACTGGCAGACGAACCGACCGGAAACATCGATTCAGAGACCGCAAGATCCATCGTTTCACTGTTCAAAGAATTGAGCGATGAGGGGAAGACCATGCTCATGGCCACCCATGACAGGATGATAGCTGGCAGGGCAAAGGTCATGGTAAAGATCCGTGACGGGAGGATCACCAGGGGAAAATCCCCATCAAGGTCCGATATGGTAAGTTTGACAGGAAAGCTGTAGGTGGAAAGATGCAGAGCAGAAAGGAAACCTTCAATTCGGCTTCATACGCCCTTTCCCACCTGAGGTTCGATCTCCTGAGATCGCTTACAACTATCTCCACGATCTCGGTCACAACTGCATTCCTGCTGCTCACATCATCCATGCTGTTCGGTCTGATAGGCGAGATAGAGGGCGGTGATGATAAACAGGGGATCCTTGATGGCAGGATCCCGGGGTCCATCTCCATGTTCGAGGAGTTCGATCTCGACCAGGAACTTTCCTCAGAGACAAAAGCATCTCTTGTGAACTTCCTGATACTGACATCTCTCTTCGTGTTCATCATTGCATTCTTCATAATAATCAATACAATGGCCATATCGGTCAGGGAGAGAAAGAAGGAGATAGGCATACTAAGGTCCGTCGGGTACTCATCCGGCGAGGTTGTGAAGATATTCATGATAGAGGGGGGACTTATCGGTCTTATCTCTTTCCTTGTAGCCCTTATCTTTGGAACCCCTCTCATATTGAACCTCTCGGCACATCTCATAGAGAAGGGAGATAAGGGTTTCTTCTTCGTTCAGCCTTACATCCCTGCACGGCTCCTGGTGATAATTCTCTGTATCTCCATGGGAATATGCCTGGGTGGTACGTACCTGGCTGTCAGGAAAGTGGTCCTGAAGAGCCCTGCCGATCTCTTCCGATCCGACCATTGAGAAGGTTCCACAAATATGGGATCATCAAGGCTATGATTAAATAAGAAGTAGGTTTTTCTAAATGTATGACCTCCATCAAAGAGATTAAAGAGATGATCTCCATATCGCTGGATGAGGAAGAAGAGAACCGTGAAAGGGCATACAACCTATCTCGGGACCTGATCAGGACATGTCGACTTTTCATATCGGATGTTCATAACGGAGAGAAGGTCCTTGAAGCAGACCTCATCGATGATGCCATGGAACTCATTGACCTCTACCAGGATCCCAGATGCCAGAGGTTCAGGTTCATCGATGATTCCCTTACAGAATTATCCGAGGCCATCATCTTCCTTAGAATGATAAAGGACGAAGAGCTGCCAACACCGCATGAGATAAATGTCAACGAGAGATCCTATCTTCTTGGTGCCTGCGATGCCATAGGAGAGATGAGGAGGGTTGTTCTCAATCATCTCCTCAAAGAGGAGCTGGATGATGCATTGAGGATGTTCGACAGAATGGCAGACGTTTCACATCTCGTTCAGGGACTTTCCTACCCCTCCGGCCTGTTACCTTTGAAGAAAAAACAGGACGTTGTCAGGGCACTGATGGACAGAACTGCCGGTGAGATAACCTTTGCGAAATATTCCCCCATCAACAAATAGGAGTTGATCTTTACCATGAAATTCGAGGGGGCGGACCAGGAGAAAAAACCTGTCAAGATCAAGAATGGAACCCCACAAAGGATCGAGGACATGGTCGGTTACTTCTCTGGCATGGGGCATGCCCACCCCATCTCGGAAGGGGTACAGGAAATGCGGGAGCTCATGCTCACTCTGGGTTTCGATGAGATACAGACCTCTTTCATGATCCCGCACAAAGAGATTAAAAGGCTTACAGGAAAGCTCTATCCGATCTTCAAGGATTCCGTGTATCATCTTTCAACCATCAAAATGGAACCCATCCCCCCCATGCAGGAAACGGAACTGAAGATCAAAGAGATGTTCCCGAACCTGGACCAGGCAGAACTCTGGAACCTCCTTGATACCATTGATGAAGATAACAGCGGAGAAGAGGTCCTGAAAAGCATGGTCAAGGAACTGGGCATCAACATATCCGATGGCATCGAGCTCATGAACGTCATACCAAAGCTCAGAAGCGGTGTACCTAACGAGACGAACCAGACCCTGAGATCGTTCATGCCCACTTCATGGATGTCCACTATCGAAGCGATCCATGATGTTGGAGAACACCCGATACGTCTCTTTACGGTGGCCGATTCCTTCAGGAGAGAACCCTCCCTTGACCCGTCCCATATCCAGACATATCACATTCTGTCATTGGCCGTTGTGGACAATGATATCAACATCGAAACAGGAAAGAACATCATCAAAAAGGTTTTCGATTCCCTTGGAATTGAAGAACTGTGTTTGAAACAAAAGAGCTATCCGTTCCCCTATTTCGTGAAAGGGACGGAACTCGAGATATTCGGAGGGGACCTCGAACTCGGGACATGCGGAATGATCTCCGAAGACGTACTTGATGAGAGGAAGATACCGGAACCGGTATTCATCGCAGACATCGGCATAGAACGGGTTCTAATGCACAAACACGGCTACCCGGACATCAGAGAACTGCTATTTCCCCAATTCTTTGCAGCCTGGAACATCAGTGACGAGGACATGAAAGGGCACATACGGTATATCAGGAATCCGCAGACCGATTTCGGCAAGGAGATAGCCTCGGCAATACACAAGGCATACACCGACAATGCCGATGATCAGGAGAAGAAGAAGGTCACAGCCTGGAAGGGACAGCTGGTCGGATCGGACTACGGCAAGTTCCTGGTCTCGGATGAGAGGGCTGCCGAACTGAACATGAAAGGGACCCCGGCAGAGGTTGTCCTGAAAGAAGCTTCCAAAGGTGCTGGTCTTTGCGGACCAGCTACCTTCAATCAAATATGGATCAAAGATGGCAATATTTTCGGAGTTCCTTCGGACATGCTCGAGAAGACAAAGAAAGAGGGTGGGATAAAGACCAACAAGACCTTTGTCAAGGCTTTTTCCAGATATGCCGCTTGGAAGATAGAGAAAAACCTGGAAAGAGGGAAAGCCGGAAAGAGGATCGACAAGATCAAGGGCCTGGAGGCGATCAACCTGAAATTGGACTCCAGAGCTCTCTACTACCTTCTCAGTCACAAGAAGAAGATCGACATCCAGGGACCTGTTTACCTCAAGTTCCAGTTTAGAACAGTTGGATAATAGATCGTTTCTTTCGGTCAACTCCTGGCATATGTTTTTAAAGACCTTCGAGGGATGTCTTCGGAGGTGCAGATAGATGTCGGCCCCATTTTCCATGGAATGGAACCATAAAACGGAGAATATCGAACTTGCAAGATCCATCAGCGGACAGCTGGAGATCGATCTTGTTCTTTCCCGTCTCCTTGTTGCAAGAGGTATTGACAGCGCGGAAAAAGCATACGATCTTCTGAACCCAAATCTTCGCCAGTTGCACGATCCTTTTCTGATGAAGGACATGTCAAGGGTCGTGGACAGGCTCAATGAAGCAGCCATAACAGATGAAAGGGTCCTGATCCATGGTGATTACGATGTTGACGGGATCACCTCCACTGCACTTCTATTCTCATTTCTGAAGGATTCCTATCCCGAGATGAACGTTCAAACCTATCTGCCATCCCGTTTCGGAGATGGTTACGGTATTTCTCATAAATGTATCGAAAACGAGATAAAGAAGGGGACTGACCTGATGATCACCGTCGACTGTGGTATCAAAGCAGTTGGAGAGGTAAAGTTCGCATTGAAGAATGGGATAGATGTGATCGTCACGGACCATCATGAACCCGGAGAGGAGATCCCTGATGCCTTTGCTGTTCTTGACCCGAAAATGGCAGACACCGGATATCCGTTCAGGGAACTGGCAGGCGTGGGTGTTGCACTGAAGCTCGCCCATGCCATGACCCTGAAAGG
This sequence comes from Thermoplasmatota archaeon, assembly GCA_034723935.1. Lineage (GTDB taxonomy): Archaea > Thermoplasmatota > Penumbrarchaeia > Penumbrarchaeales > Penumbrarchaeaceae > JAYEPK01. The sequence goes on along the minus strand of JAYEPK010000329.1, from coordinate 1,782 downwards.
TTTGTCAAGTAGTGACATACGAGATTACCTGGACCTTGCGGCTCTTGGCACCATTGCGGATATGGTACCTTTAAAGGATGAGAACAGGGCGATCTGTTATTTCGGTCTACAAAAAATTGCAAGGACCGGCAGGATCGGACTCAGGGCCCTTATCAGGGAGAGTGGTATTGACCTGACAAGAGGCATGACCTCGATGGATATTGGTTTCAGGTTGGGTCCCCGATTGAACTCTGCCGGACGCCTCGGCCATCCGGACCTTGCACTCGACCTCCTTCTAACAGAGGATCGGGTCGATTCGGACCTATTCTCCAGGGAACTGACCTCACTGAATTACAGGAGACGGGCCATAGGAAAGGATCTGGTCGATGAGATCCTCCGGAGGATCGATCCGGAAGGGATGCGGGAGGACCCATCCCTCGTGATTTCCGGAGAAGGTTGGAATCCTGGTGTGATAGGTATCTCTGCCTCGAAGATCATGGATGCTCTAGGCAAACCTGTTATTGTCATAACCACGGATGGAGACATCGCCAAAGGATCCGGGAGGGCTCCAAAGGGATTCGATCTGGTCAAGGCACTTGACAGTATGGACCACCTCCTGATCGAACACGGAGGCCATGAAAGGGCTGCAGGTCTCACAATGAACACGAAACGGATAGATGATATGAGAGAGGAGCTTAACTCCTACCTGGAAATGAAGTACCCGGACCAGGTAATGAGACCCATTCTGGAGATCGATCTCGATCTTGCACTTGAAGAACTTGATCTGGAGCATGTGATGAGCTTGGGAAAACTGGAACCCTTTGGTATGGAAAATCCTCCAGTACAAGTTTCGATCAGGGATGTTACGATAGGAAACGACATGAAGGCAGTTGGAGAAGGAAAACACCTCAAATTCATGATCGAGGACGGGATAGATGCACTGCCATGCATCTGGTTCAACTCGGGTGATCTTCTTGATGACCTGCCGCCGGGAACACGTGTGGACATATCGGGACAGCCCGATGTACATCACTGGAGAGGCAGTACATCTGTCCAGATAAAGATTTCAGATGTCCATGTTCTATGATCGGCCCTCACTTGAGGCGATGGTATGATATACAACCATAACACTGTTTTAAACAGTGTCCTGCCCTCAATATCAGGACCGTGGTGATCGGATGAAAAGCGTAAAGGTCTTGGGTTTGGATCTGGACGGTACCCTTGTCAGCATGAAGATAGATCTCAAGGGGTTCAAGGAAAAAATGAACATCCCTAATGGAGATACTCTGGAGTACATTGCCTCGCTCCCCGAAGAAAGATCGAAAAAAATTATGGCTCTCCTGAAAGAAAAGGAGATCGAAGCTGCAAGGAAAGCAGAATTGGCCCCAGGGGCCAATGATCTCCTATCCTACTGTGTCGATAACAGGATCAAGGTGGTAGTGATTACCAGGAATTCCCAGAAGGCAAGCCAGCTAACACTGGACTATCTGGATCTCAAGGTCGATATGTTGATCTCAAGGGAGAACGCAGCACCAAAACCATCTCCCGATGCTTTCAATATAGTCCTGAACCAACTGGGTTTGAAACCATTTCAAATGGCATATGTTGGCGATTATCTTTACGATATACAGGCTGGAAACTCTGCCGGGGTAAAGACCATCCTGATCGCAGATCAGGAAAATGCTGGTGAATGGGCTCCAAGCGCTGACTTTGTAGTGGAGGACCTCTACGAAGTACTCAACCTCTTGAAGGGAAAGGTGAAGGACATTGATGGATAGAGAGAACCAACGAGAGAGACGGTTG
>JAYEPK010000328.1:0-2957 GCA_034723935.1 Thermoplasmatota archaeon | reverse complement strand
TATTCCCTCGGGGATGAGGTTTTCCGGCATGCCATGTCTCTTGACAACCCCATCTTCGAAGAGGTCCGGAGCGTCTGTGCGGAGACCGGGAAACATGTGATATTCGGTTTTCCACAGAGATCCGACAGGATCAAGGGGCAGATCCACAATTCGGCCTGCTTGATGGGGCCAGAGGGGATCCTTGGAGTTTACCAGAAGCAGCATCTTGTTGATTTCGGTCCCTTCGAGGAATGGGCCTACTTCACTCCCGGGAAGAACCTTCTCCTCAGGGAGGTGAACGGATTGAAGGTCGGGATCATGATCTGCTACGACCTCTTCTTCCCCGAGCTCTCGAAATACTACGCCCTTTGCGGAGCGGACCTCCTCGTGTGTATCTCCGCATCCCCATCTATCACGAGGAAATACTTCGAGAGCGTCATGGTCGCAAGGGCCATCGAGGATACGGTGTTCTTTGCGTATTCGAACCTCGTGGGTTTTGATTCCAGAATGGATTTCTGGGGTGGAGGGGCGATCATCGGTCCAAGGGGCAACACCCTTGCAAAGGGCCCATATTACAAGCCTTCAAGGATCAGGTCAGTCGTTGATGAACGCTCCATTCTAACAGCCAGAAGGCACCGCCCTACCCTGAGGGATACCAGATCCGACCTCCTTGATAGACTTGCAGGGAGCTCCAGGTCGCAGAAATGAGGGGATTTTTATGGGTGAATGCCGAATTTCAACTGTTCATTTTATAAAGGAAATGTTCCATATTCCCAAATCCCGTTCGAAAATTCTCTAAGGGAGACAAAGAAATGGGATTGTTCAACAGGAGACGATTGGGCCGGATGGAGTACGAGAACGTTGGCGTGAAGGAGAGCCTTATCGAGATGAAGGACCTTTCCGAGCAGATAGTGGACCTCTCTTATTCTGCAATACTCTTTGACAGTGCCGATATTGCAAGACAGGTCATGGAGCTGGAGGAGCGGTTGGACAAACTTCTCTACAATGTGCGGATAGGTGTTCTCCTCGCAGCAAGGAACAGGGAGGACGCGGAGCAGCTTTCCGGAATACTGCAGGTTGCATCCGCCGCGGAGGTCATGGGTGATGCGTCACTGGACCTGATGAGGATTTTCGATGAGGATGTCGAGTTCAGACCCTTCGCACCGTTCCTGCTGAAAGATGGTGATGAGAAGATATGGGCCATCAGGGTGCTCCCCGATTCGGATATTGTGAATAGAATGATCAGTGAGATGGGTATAGAATCCGAGACAGGTTCGCGGATAATAGCCATCAAGAGACGGTCCAGATGGCTGTATGATATTGAACCCGAGAGAAGGATCAGGGAAGGTGACATTCTCATTGTAAGAGGTGTCGAGGACGGTCTGAAAGAGCTTGTGGCGTATTCAAAGGGGGAGGTCAAATGGGGAAATTACAAGAGGTAACTGACCCTGTAAAGAGGGTGGAGGAGATATTCCTGGAGATGAAGGATACCTCGGAGCTGATGGTGGACCTTGCCTATTCTTCCCTTCTCTACGATAACAAGGAGATCGCGACCGAGGTGGAGCACCTTGGTGATATCGTTGACGAGATGTCAGGGGAGCTCCGTCGGATCGCTGTTGGTGAGGTTTCTCAGAAGTCGCCGGATGCGGCAATGATGATACTCCGGATGGTCGGGTTCGTTGACGCCATCGCGGATTCCGCGATGTCCATAGGAGAGGTGGTCCTTCGAGATATCGAACCGCATCCCATCCTGAAACAGTCCATTAAAGAAGCAGATACCGGGATCTACAAGACAGATATCAGGGGGAAGTCCATCCTTGCGGGAAAGAAGCTGGGGGACCTGAGACTTGCCACCGAGACCGGGATGTGGGTCTTTGCCATCAAGAGGAAGGTCAGGTGGATCTACGGTCCCGAGAAGGATCGGGTCCTGGAGAAGGGAGATGTCATCTTTGCCAGGGGCCCGGAAGACGGTATGAAAAAGCTTCGTGCCGTTGCGAGGGGAAAGATGAAGAGCCTTGAATAATTGTGTTGATGAAAGATTTAATAAATATAACCGTAATAGCCGGCTCCCATTCTCTGCGGGTGTGATGTAGCCTGGTATCATTCCAGCTTGCCAAGCTGGTTACTCGGGTTCAAATCCCGGCACCCGCACCATTTTTCTATCGTCAATTGTTGTTTGCTCTCGAAAAATGGTGCTCGAAAATAATGAGACACGCTAAAATTAGAATATAGGATGCTGATGTAATTTTAGCTGGACCTTGGAATTTGGATTAGCGTCAATTATCGGACAATTCCAAGGTTCCGGCACCCGCACTTTTATTTTTCATCAACAACGATTCGTTATCTTGAAAAAGAAAAGCCGGCTAAATCGCCAAAAAAGCATATAATGTGTTGATTTAGCCAGGCCTGAGACCATGTCTTCTCATCCATATACTCGGTCTCAGATCATTTTTTCTATCGTCAATTGTTGTTTGTTCTCGAAAAATGGTGCTCGACATTAATGAGACACGCTAAAATTAGAATATAGGATGCTGATGTAATTTTAGCTGGACCTTGGAATTTGGTTTAGCGTCAATTACCGGACAATTCCAAGGTTCCGGCACCCGCACCATATTCTAGGGGTAGTATACAGATGAAAAAATTTGGACTCTTCCCTCTGGTCGTGTCCACTCCCCCTCATCTGTTGACAGGATCTCCAGGAGGGGTGGGGGAATCATCACTACGGGGGTTATTTGAGTGGGACCATCGAGATCTCGGACTCCTTCCTTAGATCAGATCAGTTCATCGATATTGGCCTTTGCCCTATCCCCTACATGGGACCTCACGGTGCCCCTAACGGATCCTTGATCTTATGGGGGGCTGGTGCCTCAGAGGTGTATTTATTTTCCGACTTGGTCCGAATATTCATAAAATGGGGTGTGGGACAAAATTAATTCCTGCCCATCCATAGCATGTTATGCCAAAGAGTTGTGCAGAAG
>JAYEPK010000327.1:0-2982 GCA_034723935.1 Thermoplasmatota archaeon | reverse complement strand
GGGGCGACCACCTCCCCCTTGCCCCTCAGGTCCTTCTGTATCTTCCTCAACCTTGAAACTAAGTGTTCTCGTACCGAACATGTCACGTCCGACCTCATCGACCAGGTCCAGGCATAATGTGTAAGATCCGGGTCCGATGTCGCTACTCAACGAGAGGTCCACTCGAAGGAATTCAGGGTTCCAGGTCCATTCCACTTCGATCCTGTTGCCGTCATCTCCCAACAGGTAGATATCCGACCCGGCTCCAATATCGGATGACAATCTGATATCCATGATCCAGGGGATTTTCAGCATCCCCATTTCCCCATTTCGCTCCATGAACGATGTTGCTCCATCCACGGATACGATCTCAAGCCTGGGGCATATCATCAGCTCGAACTCCTTCCTCTCTACCCGCTCTCCTGAAAGGTCTGTCACACCATCGGATACGATAACAGTATAGGACCACCCGGGAACAATATCCTCTACAGGGTCAAGGGAGACAGTCCTTGGATCAAGGAGTGTAACAACAACAGGGAGGTCCATCCCGGATGGACCTACAATGTGGAAGTTACTGTAAATCGTCAAGGGGTCAATATCCTCATTGAAAACCATCACCAGGTCCATTCCGGGAGTCAGGTTCAATGGATCAAAAATGAAATTAGCAAAGGACACTTCGGGTGCAGATCCATCGGTGATCACGGTCACGATCAGCTCATCAAGCTCCACGTTCAGGCTTCCGTCGGATACCTTTAAGAGTACCCTGTGATCGCCGAGGGTCCCAAGTGTAAGGTTGACCTCCGCCCCGTAGAGGATGATATTCTCGTCCTTGATCATCCATGTGAAGTTTGCTCCATCCGGAAATTCGGGATCGTTGTCCGTTGATAACGATGCTGAAAGCGGAACCGAACTGCCTCTTATGACCTGAACATCCTCTCCAGCAACAGCCCTTGGAATTGTTATATCGGTCACAGTGATGTTGAACATCGTATGGTCTGACCCACCACCAGTATCCGTGATCGTGAGAATACAGAGATAGTGACCAGGTGTGTTGAATGACCACTCGATATCATTCCCGGTAAAAAGCCGATTATCAGGTCCGGTTAGATTCCAGGTCAAAATCCCAAACTCGTTTATCCTTGGATCGTTATCGAAGATATACGGCGAGCTCAGGACGATCTCCTCATCCTCGTTCACCAATATATCGTCCATATCGGAAATGACCGGCGGATCGGTGTCCGCGATCAATATCTCGATCGATGTGATGTCATGGTTCATTGCTGAATCCATGACATTCAGCGTTACCGTATAGTATCCGGGGATGCTGATCATCTGGTCAACTACCTTCCCGTACAGGGTGACCTCACCCCGAGGTGTGTCAACGGTCCATGTGAAGTTGACAAGACCGGATAGAGATGTGTCAGGACCCACGAAGATCGATGGAGATCCGTCAAGGGCAAACGGGGCGGAAGTTGTGGCATCGGTTACCGAGATGCCAGCGATCGGATCATAGGGGTCGTAAACGACCATGATCGGGTCGTCTAACATCCTGGGGCCGTTCCCGAGCTCGTCAAAGCACAGAACCTCGAACAGGTTCTCACTCTGGGCAAGGCTCAGGAAGAGTTCGAAATCCCCATCTTCATCAGATGTTCCTCTGATGAACTCGGATCCTTCCTTCATCACGACAATGGTGGCACGTGGCTCTGTTTCTCCTGCTAACCTGTATACGGAAATGTTAATGGCCGAGATCAAATCCGAATATATTGTGAAATGGTCCGGAGGAGTATTGTCTATGTGGACGAAGAGCATGGTTCCGGTCAGATTGACATTTCCCACCTCATCCGAAACAGATACACTGACAAGTATCCTTTTTCCCTCGACAAGGGGGGACAGGAGCTCAGTAGTATCCCAGATAAAGGGATCAGAGGGGGTCGTGTCGGATCCGATCTCGACCCAGCTGGAATCAGGGCTGCCATCATTGTTGTTGTCCATTGCTCCCTGGAATATCAACAGGACAGCATCATCCTCTACAGTGTAATTTATCTCATACTCGCCTCTCAGGAAGAGATCACTCCCTCCACTCTCAATGGAGAACCATGGTGGGGTCTCGTCCCGTGGTATCGAACTTACCTGTTCAGAGGGTTCCGAACGATGACCCAGTATGTTGAAAGATCTCAACTGGTAGAAATACAGTTTCCCGTCAACAAGTCCGGTATCATCGTAGAATGTCCTGTTGTCCGGAGTTGCGTGGACCAGGGAGAATTCTCCGGGTATTCCACTCCCTGGTGAGCTCTCGTTCGCCCTGAAAACGAGATATGACATCAGGTTCATGTCCCCCGTGCTTCCCCAGGTGAGTCCGATAGTGTTTCCGGTAAGAACAGGTTCCGCCGAGAGGTTAATGGGTTTTCGGGGGATGTTCGTATTGATACACACCTTCGTCAGTGAATCACGGCTCACAGGTGGAAGATAACTTCTCTGGATGTGGCCCCTTATCGTGAAATTACCGACCAACAGGTTCGGGACCGTGAACTCTCCCGTGTAGGTACCGTCACCGGACAAGCTATCTGGAGAAATGCCGTCATCATTGGCATCGATTCCCTGTCTTGACCCTATGCCTACAACGTCAAAACAGGCATCCCATCCCTTGGTCCCGTTGATGGTGACAGTGACCTTGTCCATATATGTCAAGGTCCTGCCACCTGTATCTTGAACAACTGAACTGATGGTCACCGGGATGTAGGCCATGACGGGAACCGACAATGTCCTTTTTGGATACTTGTCAGAATAATGGGCCGTTACCGGTTCATCACCGGTGACCCTTACCTCTCCGGGCCCGGGTGTGGTCGTTACGACCTTCACACTTCCCTGGAATATCCCGATGCCATTTCCCGATCTCTTCACCTCTGTAAGATTGATCACGTCTCCGGTGGGATCGGATGACGAGTTGACCGTCACATGGACCCAACCGTCCCCGGTCAGGTTCGTATCACCAAGCTCCAGTGA
>JAYEPK010000326.1:0-2997 GCA_034723935.1 Thermoplasmatota archaeon | reverse complement strand
CAACTAAAAGATAACAGGTGGTGATATCAAAATGTTAGCCGTTGAATGCACAAGAAATCATGGAGGAAACCAGTGAAGTACTGAGACTGCAAGGATTCCCTCTAATTTAACAGCTTTGTCTGTTCGTGTTATAGGGTGTCGGTGAGGTCTATGTGCCCCATAGCATTGCCTTGGATGGCTGTGGACATGTAGTTTTCCTCTATGGTTTGCAGCTTCACTTCGCAAGTCCTTCTACGGAACATACATCCCCATGGTAAGCGTGGCAGTGCACGCATTCACACGTTATGGGACATGTATCTTTGGTTTTGGCTGAGGATACGCGTCTCCATATACTTACCAAGATATGCGCATACTTACCACTTGGGGCCAAGAAGCTCAGCCATAAAAAATATATCGAGGTGTGATGAACCATGACCGTTCACAAAGGGCTCACCATGAAACAAGGATATTACTTTTAAAAGATATCTCTGTTCAAAATAGGACCATAAATGAACAACGCGTTAAAGTCGATGGAAAGATCATCTCAAAGATGGACATCGCAGCCAATGTAACCGTTCTTCTCGAAATACTTCTGATGATACTCCTCGGCCCTGTAGAAGGCCCCGGCGGGCAGTATCTCTGTGACCGCTTCACCGGAGTGCTTCTCGTTCCATCTCTTTTTCGCATCTTGTGCTTCCCTCTCCTGTTCCAAAGAATCGAAGAATACAACTGAACGATACTGCAACCCTATATCGGGCCCCTGTCTGTTCATGGTGGTAGGATCATGTATATCGAAGAAATGGTCAAGGAGCTCCCTGAATTCTATCACACCGGGGTCGAACAGGACCCTGATCACTTCAGCATGCCCCGTATTCTCCGTGCACACCTCATTGTATGTGGGGTTCCTGGTCTGACCACCAGAGTAGCCGACCTCGGTCTCGACCACTCCTTCAAGCTGATCGAAGGAGGCTTGAACCCCCCAGAAGCATCCGGCTCCGAAAAGTGCCTGTTCCAATAAATCATCTCCATATCAAAAAGCGCGGGAAACTATTTATCAATTGGACCATAAATGGTAGGACATGGGATCGGAACTTCCGGAGGGATCGAAGGTTTCGCTCGATGCAATTCTTGAGGACAACACATCCGGGTCAACGACCATAATTGGAGCATCGTCCAGACTGCTGTCTGAAATGGAAGATATGGGTGCCTTGAGGAGAGCTCTCCTGGACATACTCTCCGTCCACGGCTCCATGGCCGGTCTTGTTAACTTTGCGGACAAGATCCTCCGGGCAATGGATGAGGGATCAGACATCCGGAAGATCCTGGAACATGAGAAGGAAAAGAGGGCCTCCGATCTCTCGAAACTTGTGGGCAACACCGCTCAGAAGGTGCTCTCCGCTTCGAGGATAGTCACGATATCGAACAGTTCAACGATCATTGAGGTATTGACGGCTTCCCATCAGAGGGGAGCCGGCAAGGAAGTTGTCATCTCCGAGGCAAGACCTGCGATGGAGGGAAAAATGGCCGCCAGGAAGCTTGCTCTCAGCGGCCTGAAGGTCACGATGGTCGCTGATGGGGCCCTCCCCCAGGAGGTGCATTACTCCGATCTGGTCCTTGTAGGAGCGGATTCTGTCACGGAAAAGGGTGTTGTGAACAAGATCGGCACCCTGGGACTGATATCCACCGCAAGGGACATGGGTATTCCGACCCTTTCAGCTTTTACGACCGACAAGATGATCGGATCCGGGTACAATCCGTTCAGGAGAGCACTGCATCCCCCGGAGGAGCTGATGGAACCCGAGAGGGGAATAGAGGTGCTGAACTACTACTTCGACCAGACACCGTTGGAGATGTTCACCACCCTGATGACCGAGAAGGGTGAGATGGACAGGATGGAATTGATATCCTTCATTGATGAGAGGGATCTGCATCCGGATATTCTATCCCTTTTATCGGCACAACCGGAAGGAAGTCGGGGACTGTAATGTTGGAAAGAAACCCACTATAACCGGACCCGATGATCCTCATATCATAATAGCTGAACATGACCGTGGAACCGGATCATTCTTGCAAAACCATACATATTTGATTGAAGTTATCAAGTCAAATATGGAGGATAGATAGGTGAGGGCGATCGATGTTCTGAACGAGACACTCTATTTCTCGAAGGAGAACTTCAACGATGCTGTAACAGTTGCCGGAGAGGGTTTCATCATCCAGCTAGCGATGAGGTTCATTCTCATACCGATCATACTGCTCATCATGATACCTTTCATCTTCATATTGATCGCATTCGATGACCCATCAGGTACAACATGGGACCTTGCTTTCATCGGTCTGTATGCGGTTTCTATGCTCCTATCTGTTTCCGTCCAATCAATAGCTTTATCGATGATGATCGGAGGTCAGGTATCTACACTTGACAGGATCAAGAAGAGAAGAAAGATAAAGTTCGGAGATGTATTCAAATACGGCTGGAGGAACAAGTTCCCGCTCCTTGGAGTCTTCTTCTTCAATTTCCTGCTCTATTTCGGCATCATCTCCCTGCCCATCATCATGCTTGTCGCCACTCTCTTGATCCTGACCGAGATCCCATTATTTGCAATGGTCCTGATATTCGCCGGGTTCATGGTATTCATGCTGTGTCTTATACCCTTTCAGATCGGGATCTTTCCTCTTCCTTTCATTATCCGGAACCGTCTGGGAACCGGTGTGATCGACTCGGTCCTCGAGGGATGGAGGTTCTACTTCAAACACTTCCTGGACCTCTACCTGATAGGACTGTTCTACATGATGATGATGGTCCTGATATCCATGATACCGTTCATTAACATCATTGCCCAGATAGCCATGTACCCTGCCGTGATCATCTCGGAGCTGATAATGGTGGACGATGTTCTTGGGGTCCAAAGGTTCAGACCCAGATATGTCAAGAGCGACCGGAAGTTCAAACAGGTAAGCGCCTACGACCAATGATCACAGATCCTACACTTTTGAACGATAGGTTCATTCCACTAT
>JAYEPK010000325.1:0-3002 GCA_034723935.1 Thermoplasmatota archaeon | reverse complement strand
CTGGGACCCACACTTGATCTGTGGCATTTCGCCAGGGACACCATAGAGATCGAACTCAATTCAGTCGTTGATAACCCGATATTCTTCCCGGATGACATGGACCATATCGGTGCGGGAAACTTCCACGGCCAGCCCATAGGGATCGCCGCCGATGTCATGAAGATCGGCATGGCAGAGATCTGTGATCTCTCGGAAAGGCATACCAACAGGTTGTTGAACCCGACCCTTTCCGGTCTACCGGCATTCCTCGCCAAGGGAGCCGGTATGAACTCGGGCTTTATGGTTGCGCAGTATACCTCTGCAGCGATGGTTTCGGAGAACAAGGTCCTTGCACATCCGGCATCGGTCGATTCGATCTCGGTCTCTGCAGACCAGGAGGACCATGTCTCGATGGGACCCATTGCGATCAGGCACCTGAAGGAAATACAAGAGAATGTGATCGGTGTTCTCGCGATCGAGATGCTGACTGCCACCCAGGCACTGGATCTCAGGAAACCTCTGAAGCCAGGCAAAGGAACGAAAGCTGCCCACGATCTGATAAGGGAAAAGGTCTCCTTCATGGAAGAGGACAGATCGCTTCATCCGGATATCAAGGCGGTTGCCGATCTTATAAGGTCGGGAGCGATCCTCGAAGCTGTGGAGAAAGAGGTTGGAGAGTTGGAAATATAACCCGAAAAATGCTTTCAATATCCCACCTTTTCCACAGGTCCAGGTGATTTCGCCTCATGGAAAACTAAATAAGTATAGACCGTAATACTTCAGAAGCTTAGTTAAAGCTGGGGTTGTGTTTTCATACAACCCAAGATTCCTAAATAGAAAAGTGTATCCAGGTGGGGCATATGCGACTAGAAAAAGCAATATTGATAGCTATGTCATTGTTCATCCTTCTATGCGGACCATTCTTCTCTCTGGTTCCATTGGACGGCGGTGGGATGTCTATCAAAGATCAACCGATGGCCTATACAACGATAGATTCTGATTATAATGTTTACAGCGGAGAGATCAAGGGCATCGATTCCGAGCAGTGGATAATGAATGCAAATATTCAGATAAATCCAGGTGGAACACTCTATATCAATTCCACCGACCTTCTCTGGGGAGGTACCACCGATGGTCAATTCGGACTTTACGTCGATTACGGAGGAAAGCTCATTATCGACCAGAAGTGCAATTTCTCTGCCAATGATACGACCACCCATATAACAGGAACTACCACAGTGTGGGATGAGACCTGGGGAATACACTGGAAATTCGAGATATTCGGTGAAGCATATATTGCAAATTCGACCCTCAGCTACATGTGGGGAGCGAACGGTAATTATCTTCAGGATGCCAGGGGAGGGATACAGTGTTTCTCGGACGACATAATGATTTACAATGTGGACATCTACAACGTTGAGCAATGTGGAATATCCGCTGTGGATAAATCAGGTTCTTCAACATCAGGTTTTGATCCTGTGATCGAGAATGTCAGGATCTCGAATACAACGGGATGGGGGATCTTCGCAGGAGGGTCAAGCGGAAATCCATCCGTCACGAACGTGACCATCAAAGACAGCGATTATAGAGGTGTCCAGTATTTTTACGGTGCTTACGGCAAATTTGAGAACGTTACCATCGACAATTGTGTTGATCTCGCAATGACCTACGACCCGATAACCGGAGGAACACTGAACTTGCGGAATTGTACATTCACTCGCAGTCTGTACGGATACGCCGCAAGAAGAGGTGGAACGGTGAACCTGTTCGACTGCGATCTCAATAACAACATAGAGTATGGTCTTCAGCTCGCACATGACACAGGATACACTCAAGTCGTCAACATGTACGGTGGGAATATCAAACACAACGGAAAGGACGGAATAGGAACGACCTACGTAACCGGCTCCGGAACCATATCCGATGTGGAGATCGCCTATAATGGATTGAACGGAACCTACATCGGACCGGGCCTGACCATGTCTATCGAATCATGCAAGATCTACGAGAACGGCGAATACGGGTTCGTCAGCAATGGAAGTGCCGGCTCCTTGATCGGAAACCGGATCTACGACAATGTGTTGGGAAATGTTCTACTCTACAATGGAGCGACCACTTCGGTTTCGAACAATGTCATCAACAGCTCTGTTATGGGGGTCGATCTCCTGGATTCAAGCCCGACGATCACGGGAAATACCATCTCCGATAACAATGTCGGGCTCAATGTTCCAGCAGGTAATGAACCCACTGTGGTGAGCAACAAGTTCAACAACAATGTCAGGGGCGGGGTCGTTACGGAGATAACAGGGGGAGATATCGAGGGGAACAACTTCACTGGCAACGCCTACGCCGGATTGATGCTGATAGACTGCATGGACCTCTCGGTCAAAGAATCCGGCTTCGATGGGAATAATATCGGTATCGAGATAATTGGCGGGAATTTCATCGACATCAAGAACGTCAAGATCGAGAACTCCGTTGACTCCGGCATCTTTTGCCATTCCGGGGCGAATATCTCGATCACCAACCCGTCCCCAAAGAGCACATCCATAACCGCTGACCCGAACACGAGGGCATTGTATTACATGAACGAAGGCGCGGGTATGATCACCCAGGATGCCACTGCAAACGGAAATGACGGGAGCCTCGTGAACTCCCCGGTCTGGTCCCAGGGCAAATGGGGAGGAGCACTCAACTTCAACGGCCTGGACCAATACGTGGCCGTCGCGGACTCACCCAGCCTGGCAATATCCGGAAACACTCTTTCCATCGAAGCATGGATCAGAGTTGACCAGGGATCCCTTGGTTCCACCAGGATGATACTCAATAAGGAAGAATCCTACAAGGTTGCCCTCAACAGTGACAGATACATCATGTGGGCAATAATGACAACGACCACCGATTGGACCTGGACAACGACCGATGCCCGGGTACCCATAGGAGCGTGGTCCTTCATTGCATTGACCTATGACGGGAGCACCGTGAAAACATATGTTGATGGGCAGATCAAGGATACCGATTCA
>JAYEPK010000324.1:0-3005 GCA_034723935.1 Thermoplasmatota archaeon | reverse complement strand
GCCGGGATCTACGGTCCGCTAAACAGTGACATATCATCGAAGATCGACCTTCTTTCATTAAGCATCGGTGAGATAGACCATTTCGTTGAGCAGATCCACGATGTGGTCGTTCTCGGTTCAAGGGATGAAGCTCCAGAGCTCGAGCTTCTGGACCTGTCGTTCACTGTCGAGCAGGTCTCGAATGAGATGCTGGAGATGGCCAGGGAGAAGAGGATATCCATATCTTTGGAGAACCTGGGAAATAGCAGGCAAGTTCCTTTCAATGAACACTGGACCAGGAGAGCACTTTGCAACATCATGATGTTCGTGCTGGTCACCTGTCATCCTGGAAGCAGGCTGGTCATTTCCTTGAAGGAGAGCGAGAAGATGGTCTCGGTGATCCTGTCGCTGGTCGATGGTTTTGACCATACTGTGGACATGGAGATGATGATCGATTCCATGTCAGAGGAAGAGGGAGCCAGAAACACCCTTGACTGGGAGAGGTTATCTCTTCCGATATCCCGGAGCCTGATGAGGGCTCAGGGTGGGGATGTACGTGTCATAGAGGAAAAAGGGTCCGTTACAGGTTTTTCCCTGGAACTGAAGGACCAGGGTGGATGATCGATCCTGGTGAGAGGTGCGTGAGAGGTGCACATGTTACCATTAATAATATATTGCTATAGATGGTTTTACAGTCGTGATGTGGAGGAATACCTGCCCATTGGCCGTCCTGGTAATGCTATCTATTTTCATTCAGGGCCCGGTCCATGGATATGATCCCGGGTTCCATCCGGAGGACAACACAGTGGGAACTTCGGATTGGCTTGTGATCCTTTACATGGCCGGAGATAACGATCTCGGCAGGGACAATGTTGAATGGGGGAACCCATTGAAAATGGATCTCAAGGAGCTGGAATTGAGCATGCCTAACGATGGGGCCACTGTTCTGGCACTTGCTGATTTTGACGGACCTCACAACACATATCTATACAATATATCGAAGAACTTGACCCGCGAGATAGGTTCTCAAACGATCCCTCTTTCAGATGTTGATCTGTCATGGGTGGACGAGGTTGATATGTCCGATCCGGAAACGCTGAGGAAGTTCCTAGTATATTCCATGGGGAACTACTCTGCATTGAACACTATGTTCGTGCTCTGGGACCATGGGTCTGGTTGGTACTTCAATTCCCTTTCACCCGGGTCCAGGTCTTCCGATCCGGACACCCGCGGTTTTGCCCAGGACTCCAATTCCGGTGGGGTCATGTATCTGGATGAGTTTCGTGACGCTTTTATCGAAGCCGGGAAGGAACTCGGAGAGCTGAGCATGGACATTGTCGGGTTCGATACATGTTCGATGGGAATGATGGAGGTATATTATCAGGTATCTCCCTGGTTCGACCTTGCGATCGGGTCCGAAGATGAACAGCCTTATTACGGCTACAATTACAGTTTCATCTCCGGTATGGGTGGATCGAACCCTCTTGACCCGGTAGAGCTTGGGAAGGATGTGATCGACAGGTTCTCCAACGAATACAATACTCCGGGAGGTTACCTCTATGGTTCGATCTGTCTGGTCGATCTGAAGAAGATGAAGGATTCCTTCATCCCTGCCATGGATAGCATGCTCCTGCCTGTGATGGAGAGGATGTACCAGAATGAGAACCTTTCCGATCATCTCTTCCACTCCATAGTTGGAAAGACCGAACCGATCACATATACGGAACCTGATCTCGGAGATCTGCTGATCAAATTGGCAGACAGTGATCTGCAGGATGATATCACCATATCTGCGGGGGCGCTTTTGATCAAATATGATGAGATGGTACTCGATGAGTGGCACAAATCGGACGGGAGGAATCCGGGAGCTACAGGCATTTCAATATATCTTCCAAAATGGAATCCCACCTCACCCATTATCCACCCTATGTATCATGGGTACACGGGTTTCTTGAATTTCACCATGGATACCCTCTGGGATGAGATGCTCATCGAGTATCATCATCCGATCCAGAGGGTTCTGGTGACCCTGAACCTTTCAGCAATGGATGGTGATCTGCTAAAGGATGATCTTGTGATATCGGCGGACAACCCGCAGGTGGGTCTTCCGATATCAAGTGGGAAAGTCTACCTGAACGGTGAATATTCGGCGG
Source organism: Thermoplasmatota archaeon (assembly GCA_034723935.1). Classification (GTDB taxonomy): domain Archaea; phylum Thermoplasmatota; class Penumbrarchaeia; order Penumbrarchaeales; family Penumbrarchaeaceae; genus JAYEPK01. The sequence continues at coordinate 873 of JAYEPK010000324.1, read as the reverse complement.
ATACCGATGGAGAGGGACAGGTTCTCATGAAGAACATGGGACCGGGAATGTACCATGTCGAAGTATTCAACGGGACCCATGTGGGCCAAGCCTCCATCAGGGTCCTCAACAGACCACCTGTCCCGGTTGTCAACCCAGCATCTCCCATTGTTCACGAGGGAGAACACTTCTTTCTGGATGCGTCCATGTCAAGCGACCCGGATGATGACAAGATGACCTTCGTATGGGACCTTGATCTATCGAATGGTGAAAATGACACGGACTCGACCTTGCACAGGGTCAACCTCGTGTACTTCGAATCGGGGACGCACTCCGTCAAGCTAATAGTATCCGATGGTGAACTGAACTCTTCGGTGATCATCTCGATCCAGGTCCTGAACATGCCTCCGAACCCGAGGCTTGTAATTCCGATGGATGTCCCGGAGGATTCATATTTTGATATCGATGCATCCGGTTCATGGGATATCGGACCGGATGATGATACATTGATGTTCATGTATCTTGTCGACGACGAGCCGATCGGTGGGTGGACCAACCGATCTTCCACAAGTTACAGTCTTTCCAGGTCCGGCGAGTACGAGGTCAAAGTGGTGGTCCGGGACCAGGATGGGGACGAGAACACCACTTCTGGCATGCTTACCGTGAGGAATGTGATACCCATTGCCAATTTTACAGGTCCCGTTGAACTCCGGGAAGGTCAGATCGGAACATTCGACGCCTCACTCAGCACCGATTCCAGTTCGGATATCGGTGGACTGAACTATACCTGGTATACCCAACTGGGACCGGATCCTATAGGTTACGGGAAGCAGTTAGAGCTGGTATGTTATACGGAAGAGGACCTTGCCCTTCAGCTCATGGTGACGGATGATG